>NZ_JAOCBT010000010.1:0-231209 GCF_029840045.1 Pseudomonas sp. GD03903
GAGGCGGACATCCAGCGTACCCAGTTGAATCCCCAGCAGGCTGAGCAACGGGTCGAGTACCAGTGAGCCCAGTGAAGCGAGGATCGGCGCCAGCGCATCGGCCAGACCGCCGATCAGCGCCGTTACGGTCTTGAACAGGCCGTTGAGCAGCCCGCCGAGAATATCCCCCACCAGGCAACCGAGAATATTGTTACAGGGCGCCAGCGCGACCTGGATATCCAGGTTGTGGCCGATGTTGCTCAGGCCCTTGGCCAGGGCGTTACCCACCGGGGTGGTGATGCGCTGCACGGCGCTGGGCAGGTCATTGCGGCTGGCGACGATGAACGTCAGTTGCTGATCGGCGTTGCTGCCCAGGTCGATCATCGCCGGCACCACGCCCGGCTTGGGCGCAATGCTGATCGACGCCAGGCTGGCCGTCGCCGAGGGCAGCAGGTTGGTGACGAAGCTGAGGTTCTCCACTGTCGCCAGACTGGCCGAAGCCTGCACCGTGGCGCTGGCAGGCTGGCCGATGCCCGCGCACTGAATGCTCTCCAGCGCGGCGTGGCCACTGATCGCCTTGAGGCTCAGGTTGATTGTCGTATTAGCGATACCCAGCAGGTTCGCCGTAGCTTTCAGAGATACCCGCACCTGCGCCGGCTTGGCATCGGTGCGCCAGGAGCCATCGGTGTTCTTGCCCGGAAAGCCGATGGCGACCTGCGGCGGCTGGATGATGTAGAGGCTCACCCCCAGGTTGGTGACGCCAGGCACCGTCAGGCTCAGGGCGGGGACGGTCACCGCCGTTGCCTGGTTCGCCGCCATCGCCGTGGCCATCAGCAGGTCGAGCAGGTTCACCTTGGAGTCCAGTGCGGTATCGGGCAGCGCGCTGGGCGTGGCGACGCTGAGGATCGACGCCAGGCTGATGTTGGTCGTGGGCACCTTGACCGTCGCCAGCGCGTTGCCGAGCAGCGCGGTGTTCACCCCTGCCGTTCCGGAAGCGCTGACCGCCCTGACGGCGGCGCCGAGCAACTGCGCCACGCCGACGTTGGTATTGAGCAACTCCTGGACCGTGCCGACGCTCAGGTTCAACTGGGTGGCAAGGTCACGCAGAGAGAGGTTGGCGCCGGCGATGCCGTTGTAGCTGGCGACATCGAGATTGAGCGTGATGCCCAGCAGCGAGCCGAGCAGCCCATTGAGCAGCGCCGAGCGGCTGGTATCCAGGTTCAGCAGGCCGCTGCCCGCGGACAGCGCGCCAATTGCGCTGCGCCGTGCAACAGCGTGCGCCACCAGCTCGGTTTGCGCGGGTGCCTGGGTGAAGAGGCTGGCCACGTTGAGGATCAGACTGGAGGGTACCTTGTGGGAAACCTCCACCTGCACCGAGTCAGCGAAAGCGCCTCCCGGGCTAAAGATCCGCCGCGACTGTGGCGCACCGTTGCCGGCATCCAGCAGCACGCTGCCCAGTTGTCCGGTGAGCGTGTCACCGGCGGCCGGGACAAAACCATTCTTCGCCGCGCTGGCCACTACCAGCCCCTGGATCGCCGCCGCCTGCTGGGTGCCGCACATGCCGCTCTGCGTCGCCGCCTCCAGCGCCGCCATGTCGGCCACGCGCTGCAACTTGCGCTGTTCGAAGTACAGGCGCCCGGTGTCTACCACCAGGGCCAGGCAGATCAGCGCCAGCAGCAGCGTTCCCACCGCCATGACACCGATTGCGCCTCGCTGCCGTTCACGTCCCATGGCAGCCTCCGGAAGGGATCATTTCTTGTCAGTGCTGAAGCCGTTGTCGTCGAGCAGATACTCGGGAATCTCGCGGGTATAGCTCTTCAGGTAGCGCTGGTAGGCACGGTCGCGCTCGGCCGGCGTGGCGCTTTGCCGGTTACTGGAGGCCGCCTGGCCGCTGCTCTGCAGTTCCAGCCAGGTCAGCACTTCCTGCTGGTCGCGAGCCGTGGTGCCGGCCTCCGTGCGGGTGTTGTCGACGGCTTCGGCCAGCATCGGCGAAGCCAGCAGCGCAGCAGCCAGAATCCATGTCTTCATCCCGTCCTCCCTGCCCGCCTCAGCGGGCCTTGACCAGCAGCTTGGCGTCACGCGCTACCGCAGGCGTCGACTCGACCAGGGCCGGATGCGCGTCCTCTACCGGCTCGTCCACATAGCTCACGCTTTCCGCCTGCACCGCCGGTTGGCTGGCGGGGCTGGCGGGGCCTGCCGGGCGCAGGTCCCTGGCCTGGTCCTGGGCGGCGCGCACCTGGTCGGCAGACAGCCCGACACTCTGGATCAGCCGGCCGGCCTCGCTGTTCTCGCCCTGGATGAACATGACACTGAGCAGGTTGGTGGCCGGCAGTTTGTCGTGCTCGTTCAGTTCCATGGCGGTGATGAACTCGAAGCGCGCCTTCTCCAGATCACCGCGGCGCAGCAGGACATAGCCCAGGTCGTTGCGCAGGGCACTGTCGGTGGGCTGCAGGCGCGCCGCCTCACGCAGTTCGCGCTCGGCCTCGACGGTATTGCCGGCGCGCATGGCGATCTGCCCCAGGCCGTGGTGTGCCTCGGCGGACTTGCAGGTCCCCAGCAGCCCCTCGTAGACCATCCGCGCCTTCGGGTCGCCAATCCGGCGCAGGGCCAGCGCCTTGCTTTCGCGCACTTCCAGCGAGTTGGGCGGCAGGGTTTCCAGGTTGGCCAGGGCCGCATGGGCACGGCCGTTGTCGAGCATCTCGCGGGCCAGGTTGAGCTGCAGCTCCACCGCCTGGCCGAGCTTCTCGTCGCAGTTCTGCCCGACGCTCGGCCCGCCGAGGGTGTCGAAGTTGGCGCAGCCGCCGAGCATCATGCCGAGCAGGCCGATCAAGCAGGCGTTTCTCATCCCATTCTCCCCAGGGCCTTGGTAATCGCGAGGAAACCGGGCCCGGCAAGGATGATCAGCAATGCCGGGAACAGCAGCGTCATCATCACCAGGCTCATCTTCGCCGACATCTTGCTGACCTTTTCCTGCAGGCCGGTCAGACGCCGGTCCTCGAACAGTTGCTTGAGGGTGAGCAGCGACCCGCGCGCGCTGCCGCCCTGGCGCACCATCTGGCGCAGCACGTTGCAGCAGTCGCTCAATTCCCCCACCGCCAGGCGCTTGCTCAGCAGTTCCAGCTCGTCAGCCAGGTCCAGGCCGCTCTCGGCATGGGCCAGTACGCCGTCCAGCTCTTCCACCAGCACCGGCACGATGCTCCGCCCCTCGCGGCAGACCACGCGCAGGCTCTGCTCCACGGTGAGGCCGGAGTCGAAGAGGATGCGGATCAGCTGGATGAACAGGATCACCTCGTCGGCCAGGCGCTGCCGGCGCCGGCCGGCAAAGTAGGCCAGCACGCGCTTGGGCAGCAGGAAGCCGATGCCGGCGGCGAAGGACAGCGGCAACAGCGGCGAGGTGTGCGCATGCCCGGGGGTGGCAAGGATCACCAGCACGATGGTCACGAACAGCACCGGCACCAGGAAGATCGACATCAGGTAGATACTGCGCGGCGTGCTGCCGGACCAGCCGGCCTGGTTGAGCAGCAGCCGGACTTCCTCGTCGCGCAGTTGCAGGCGCCGGCCCAGGCCGCTGTCGCTCATCCGGTCGAACGCCTGCGCCACGCGCTGGCCGGCACCGCGCGGCAACGCGTCACTGCCCAGGCGCTGCTCGATCAGGCGCTGCTCGCGGCTGGCGGCGCGGCTCTGCGAGAGCAGCAGGAGGATCGCCGCCAGGGCCAGGATCACTGCCATCAATCCGTACATCAGGGGCATGCCGGCCTCCTCAGATGCTCTTGAGCATGCGCCAGAGCGTGTAGCACCCCAGCACCTGCAACCCCAGGGAAGTCAGCAGCATCAGGCGGCCGCCATGGTCGTGCCACATGTTCATCAGGTAGCCCGGATTGCTGAACAGGATGTAGCCGCCCAGGCTGATCGGCAGCAAGGCCAGGACCAGGGCGCTCATGCGCGTTTCGCCGGTCATCGCGCGCAACTGGCGGCCGAGCTTCTCGCGCTCGTGGATGACCTTGATGATGTTTTCCAGCAGGTCGGTGGTGTTGCCGCCGTAGCGATGGTTCACCGCCACGCCGAGGGAGAGCACGTGCAGTTCTTCCACGTCGTAGAGCTCGGCCACTTCCTGCAGCGCCTCGGGCAGGCTGATGCCCAGCAGCACGTGGTTGTTCACCAGCGAGAAGATTTCCCGCAGCGGGTCGTCGGCGCCATTCACCGCCTGGGTGATGGCGTCGCCCAGGGTGCGCCCCGAGTGCAAGCTGCGCACCACCTGGTCGAGAAAGTTGGGCATCTGCCGGATCATTTTCTGCAGGCGCCGGCGGTACAGCAGGTTGAGCAAGCCATGGAAGCCCAGCACGCCCAGTCCGACACCGCAGAGTGCCCCGACCGGGCCGCCCAGGCGCTGCCCGAACAGCGCCAGCAGGATGCAGACCACCACCGCTCCCAGCACCCAGTGGCGCATCTCGCCGATGCCGGCTCGGCGCATGCGCCGGGCCAGCCAGTGGCTGCTGCGGGCACGACCGCCGCCGTTGACCACACTCTCCCCGCTCAGGCGGCGCATCACCACTTCATGGTGCCGCGCCCGCCAGCTCATCCCCGCCAGCAGCACACCCAGCGCCGCCAACGCCAGGCTGACCACGACCAGCCAGAGCGCGCCGCTCACAGCAACACCTGGCGGAACTTCAGGCCGCCCGGCTGCGCAGTGCGGACGAACTGCCCGCTGCCGCGCCGGTCGAGGCTGAACAGGGAATTGGTGACGTAGACGCCATCGCGCACCTCCAGCACCTCGAGAATCTCGCTGACGCAGCGGCGGCCGTTGGACAGACGAGTGATCTGCACGATGATGTCCAGCGCCGAGCAGAGCATCTGCCGTAGGGTCTGCTCCGGCACGCGCTGGCCGGTGAGCCCCACCAGCATTTCCAGGCGCAGCAGCGAATCCATGGCCGAGTTGGCGTGCACGGTGCTCATCGAGCCGTCGTGGCCGGTGTTCATCGCCTGCAGCACGTCGAGCACTTCGACGCCGCGGATCTCGCCGAGGATGATGCGGTCCGGGCGCATCCGCAGGGCGTTGCGGATCAGGTCACGGGCAGTGACTTCGCCGAAGCCTTCCGCGTTCGGCGGACGGGTTTCCAGGCGCACCACGTGGTCGTGGCCCAGTTGCAGCTCGGCGGTGTCCTCGATGGTGACGATGCGCTCGCGCTCGTCGATGAAGCTGCTCATCACGTTGAGCAGCGTGGTCTTGCCGGTGCCGGTACCGCCGCTGATGAGGATATTGCAGCGGCTCGCCACGGCCTGGCGGAGGAATGCCAGCATGGCCTCGTCGACGCTCTGGTAGGCCAGCAGGTCGGCGCTCTTGAGCAGTTCCTTGCTGAATTTGCGGATCGACAGGCAAGGCCCGTCCAGCGCCACCGGCGGGATGATTGCGTTGACCCGGCTGCCGTCGGGCAGGCGCGCATCCACCATCGGGCTGGACTCGTCCAGGCGCCGCCCCAGGGGCGCGAGGATGCGCTGGATCACACGCTGTACGTGGTGATCGTCGATGAAGCGCAGATCGCTCTGGTACAGCCGGCCTTCGTGCTCGATGAACACCCGGTCCGGGCCGTTGACCAGGATTTCCGAGATACCCGGATCGCGCAGGAGGATTTCCAGCGGGCCGAAGCCGGTCAGTTCGTCCACCACCTCTTCGGCGAGGCGGTCGAGTTCGTAGCGGGAGATCGCCAGCTGGCGCCGCGAGGCGTACTCGCAGACCTTCTCCGAGACGTACTGCGCTACCGCGGGCCGCGCGCCCTCCAGCAGGTTCATGCCGTCTTCGTCGATCTCGTCGATGATGTAGCGGTGCAGGCGCATTTTCAGCGTCTGCAGGTCCTGGTCGTGGCGACCGTGGCCCCCGCCGTAGTGCTGGCTCATGAGCGCGCGGCCTTGGTGCGGCCGATCCAGCCGAACAGCCCGCGCTTCTCGGCCACGCCCGCGCCCAGCGCTTCGGCCAGGTCACGCAGCTTGACCGTCAACGGGTCACGCGGGGCCAGGTCGAACAGGCTCTGGCCGACGTTCTTGGCGCGCAGGCGGGCTTCCGGCGAGGCCGGCAGGATGCCGAACAGCTCCAGGCCGAACATCTTGCCCAGCGCCGGCGCATCGGGCGGCACCGAGGGCCAGTAGCGCTCGATCAGCAGCTCGATACGCGGCAGCGTCGGCGTGCGCTCGCGCAGGCGGCGCAGGCGCTCCAGTCCCTTCTTGCAGGACGGCACGCTCTGGTCCACCAGCCACAGCACGCGACTGGCCTGCATCAGCAATTGCCCGCTGAGATCGCCTTCGGCGACGCCGGTGAGGTTGATCAGGATGTGGCTGAACGCGCTGCGCAGGTTGCCCAGCAGCAGGTACAGCTCGGCGGTGGTGATGCGCTCCAGCACGCCGGGCTCGTCCGACAGGCTGAGCACGCGCAGGCCGGATTCGTGACGGGTGAAGGCGCTGTCGATCAGGGTCTGGTCCAGGCGCCTCAGGTTGCGCAGCGCATCGGCGAAGGTGAAGGCCGGCTCCATGCCGAGAATCGCCAGCGCTTCGCCGGTGGGCTGGCCGATATCCACCAGCAGCACGCGATGCTCCGGCTGGCGTTGCAGCGCCAGGGCCAGGTGCAGCGCGACGAAGGCGCCGTCGGCGTCGGGCCGGGCGCTGATCAGGCTGATCAGCTCGCCCTGCTGGGTGGCGCTCACCGGTACCGTCGGCAGGCGTCCGCCGAGGCGGCGGACCAGCCCGCTCAGCTCACTGGCGCGGGCACCGTAGGTGACGAAGTCCCTGGCGCCGGCGCGCATGGCGGCCAGCACCAGCTGGTTGTCCAGGCCATCGCCGACGGCCACGACCGAAAGCAGCGGCCGCGCGGAGACCAGGCCCTCGATCAGCGAACCCTGGGACACCAGGTTGGCCTTGTTCAGGCTGGTGAAGAGCACCGTCGCGCCGGTGACGTCGAGCAGCGACAGCAGCTCTTCCAGGGTCCCGCTGTTGGCCAGCACCACCTGCCCACAGCCGGCCAGGCTGCTCTGCAACCACTCCTGCTCGCCGGGATGCTGGACCAGCGCCACGAAAGTCTGACTCATGCCCGTGCTCCCTTCCTTTGCCTTGCCTCCCGCTCTCTGGCGGGTCAGCGCTTCGTAGGTATCCATCAGTGCGACATCCCGCTGCTGGCCTTGCGCTTGTCGAAGCGACCGTCCTCGAGGAAGTAGAACTCGCCGAACCCCGGGTCGTAGTCACGCAGTCCCTCGCCCGGCAGCTTCGGCAACGCGGCATTGGCCGCCAGCGGCTGGACCAGGTGGGGGGTGACGATCATCAGCAGCTCGCGGTCGTCCTTGTCCAGGCTGGAGGAGCGGAACAGTGCGCCGATGACCGGGATGCTGCCGAGGAAGGGGAACTTGTCGACGTTGCTGATAGTGCTGCTGCTGATCAGCCCGCTGATCACGAAACTCTCGCCGTCGGCCAGCATCACGCTGGTGTCGGTGCGCCGCACGGTCAGCGCCGGCACGGCGATGTCGTTGGTGCGGATGCCGCTGGAGAAGTCCAGTTCGCTGACTTCCGGTGCGACCTTGAGGGCGATGCGCTTGTCGTTCATCACCGTCGGGGTCAGGGTCAGGCGCACGCCGAACTCCTTGTACTCGATGGTGATGGTGTCCTTGTCGCCATTGGGCACCGGAATCGGGAACTCGCCACCGGCCAGGAACGAAGCGCTCTGCCCGCTGGTGGCAACCAGGCTGGGCCGCGCCAGGGTGTAGGCGAAGCCGCTGCCTTCGAGGGCGTTGATGAAGCCCAGCCACTTGCTGCTGCCGCCACCCCAGATGATGTTGAAGCCGCCGTTGGCATTGCCGAAGGTGCCATCCAGGTTACCCACGGGGTCGACCGTCATGTTGCCCAGGCTGCCTGGCGAGCCCAGCACGAAGGTGTTGGAGCCGCGCCGCACCAGCGATGTGCTGGCCTGCTTGAGCTTGCTGCGGCTGACCTCGACGAAGCGGATATCGGTCTGCACCTGGTTGGGCAGGCTGCCGGCAGAGGCGCCGGCAACACCCGCGACATCGCCAACCGCACGCCCGCCGACACGCACCACGGTGCGTATCGGCTGGTCGCTGCAGCTGGTCCAGATCAGCAGGCTGGTCAGGCCCTCGGCCTTGCCGGTGATGAGGAAATCACGCTTGTCCAGCACCTGCACGTCGGCAATGTTCGGATCCCCGATGGCCAGGCGCTTGATCGGCACCGGTAGTTGCTGGTCGCGCTGCGCGCCCTGCTCGACGTCGAGGTTCAGTTGCTGGTCAGCGAAGCCGGCGCAGGCACTCGGCACAGCCTGCGCCGCGGAGTGCACGGCGCAGGCCAGCATGGCGACCAGGGGAAGGATGAAGCGCTTGGACATCGATGCACTCCTTGCTCAATGTGCTTCACGGGTAACGGCGGTACCGCGGTAGACCACCACACCGGCGTCGACCTGCGGAGCGGAGACATGGCGCACGGCGGGGGCCTGGGGCTGCCGCGGCTTGCCGATCAGCTGGTCGAGGGTGATCGACTGGCTGCTGGAGGCGCCGAGCGAGGCCTGGATGTAACGCCCCTGCTGCTCCTTCTCGTAGAGATTCTCGTCCTTGCTGCGCACGGCCAGGCGCAGGGAGCCGGCCTGGCTGGCGAGCATCAGGCGCGCGGCCGCCTCGGCAGGCACTGCCAGCACGGCGGTGCGCGGCGGCTTGGGGGTCTTGTCCTTGGGGTCGCCGGCGTTGCGCGCCTGGCCATCGGCAGAAACGGCGATCTGTTCGCCATAGGTCAGCACCCGCACGCCCGGCAGCACCACCTGGGCGCTGAGGCTGCGTTCGCTGCTCTGCTGGTCCTGGACGAAGAGCATGACGTCGACATAGTCGCCGGGCAGCACGAAGCCGCCGCCGCCGATGACCTCGTCGACGGCAATCGCCATGGCGCGTTCGTCTGGCCGGATGGTGCGAGCCAGGGGCCCCCCCGGCTCGGTCACCGCGGAAGTGAGGATGTTGCCCGCCGGAACGGCGACCCAGACGCGCTGGCCGATCAGCGCCTCGGGCTTGGGAAAGCTGCCGGCGGGAGCGGTATGCAGCATCTCGACCGTGAGATCGTCCTTGCCGATCACCGCCAGGGCCGGCAGGTCGCGGGCCGCCACCACCACGGCGGTGCGTTGCAGCTTGTCGGCCTCCGCCAGCGCCGCCGGTGCAACCTCCTGCACCACTCCGGCGACGGGAGCGGCCGGCTTGCCGACCTTGAGCCCGAGATACCCCACCACGCCGGCACATACCAACAACAGCCCGGCGAACACCATCAGCACCTTGCTATTCATGAGCACATCCTTGGGCGATGTCGGGAATGCGGACCCGGAAGTCCACGGCCTTAGCGTAAGAAGTTCCGTCACCGGTATCGCCGATGCTTGTCCTTCAGACCTTTATTGTTATTTCGGCCAGTCGAGGAAGTTCGATAAGAATCATTCCTCATAATCAGACTCTGTTTGTTCCAAGGCTGAATCTAGTAGCTGTGTTTATAGCGTCAACCACGCCCGTTAAATTTACGCCATGCAATTACTTATATGCCGAGATAGCTATAACTTTGGTATTAGCGCTATTTGAACAATTGCATTCGGCCATACGACGCCTAGCCTGACGATGAAGTCGGGGCGCCGCCCCGGTGGTATTCGAGGGAGCACCCGCCATGGACCTGAAAATCAAGAACCTGTCCCTGAAGCTGTACTGCGCAGCCAAGGCATTCGCCGCCGACAAGGAAGGGGCAACCGCGATCGAATATGCGGTTATCGCTGGATTGATCTCGGTGGTGGTAATCGCGGGGGCCAGCGTAATCGGCGGTGATCTGGGCACGATCATGACCAGCATCCAGGACGAAGTGGCTAAAGCCGTCAAATAAGTTTCCGCAGTTCGACCACCCCGATTATTTCGAATCGATAGTTCCCGCGCTACTGCGCGGGAACTTGTTCGGCTGCATGTTTGTGCAACGCCGCTAAAGTTTTTCCCGGCGCAGCCGATAGAGCCTGCTCAAACCCGTTTTGCAGCAGGATGCTTTACCGATGCTTCGTTCGCTGTCCTTCTCCAGGAAGATTCTCCTGGCAGCCTCCCTGGTGGTCACCTTCGCCTTCGCCTGTTTCATCCTCTTCAACGACTTCCGCCAGCGCGAGGCCATCCACTCCGACACCGAGTCCTACCTCTCCGAGGTCGGCAGCCTGACCGCCAGCAACATCCAGAGCTGGCTGGAAGGCCGCATCCAGTTGGTCGAGGCGGAGGCCGCGCAACTGGCCGATGGCGAGCCGACACCCGAACGCATCCAGCATGTACTGGAGCAGGCGGTATTCCAGAAGAACTTCGAATCGGTCTACCTCGGCGAAGCCTCCAGCGGCGTATTCACCATGCGCCCCTACGCACCGATGCCCGACGGCTACGACCCGCGCACTCGCGGCTGGTACAAGGACGCCGTGGCCGCCGGCCGGCTGATCGTCACCGAGCCCTTCCTCGACGCCGGCACCAACGAGCAGATCCTCGCCATGTCGATGCCGGTCATGCGCAACGGCCAACTGGTCGGCGTAGCCGCCGGCGACATGAAGCTGGAAACCATCACCGCGATCATCAACTCGCTGAAATTCGACGGCGACGGCTATGCCTTCCTGGTCAGCGATGCCGGCAAGATCCTCCTGCACCCGGACAGCAGCCTGATCTTCAAATCCCTCGGCGAGGTCTACCAGCAAGGCGCACCGAAGGTGCAGCCGGGCGTGCAGGAAGTCAGCATCAACGGTGAAGAGCAACTGGTCTCGATGACACCGGTGAAGGGCCTGCCGGGCGTCACCTGGTACGTCGCCCTGGTGCTCAACAAGGACTCGGCCTACGCGATGCTGAGCGACTTCCGCAACACCGCCATCATTGCCACGGTAATCGCCATCGTCGCCATCCTCTTCCTGCTGGGCATGCTGATCCGCGTGCTGATGGCGCCGCTGACCGACATGGGCCGTGCCATGCAGGACATCGCCCAGGGCGAAGGCGACCTGACCAAGCGCCTGCAAGTCGCCAGCAACGACGAGTTCGGCGTGTTGGCCAACGCCTTCAACCGCTTCGTCGAACGTATCCACGAGTCGATCCGCGAAGTGGCCTCCACCGCACGCAGCCTGCACGACGTATCGCAGTTGGTGGTGAACGCCTCCAACTCGTCGATGAGCAACTCCGACGAACAGGCCAACCGCACCAACAGCGTGGCCGCGGCGATCAACGAGCTGGGCGCCGCCGCCCAGGAGATCGCGCGCAACGCCGCCGACGCCTCGCACCACGCCACCGATGCCTCGCATCAGTCCGCCGATGGCAGACAAGTCGTGGAGCAGACCATCAGCGCCATGAATCAGCTGTCGGACAAGATCAGTTCCGCCTGCGCCAACATCGAGGCACTGAACAGCCGCACGGTGAACATCGGGCAGATTCTGGAGGTGATCAAGGGCATCTCCGAACAGACCAACCTGCTGGCCTTGAACGCCGCTATCGAGGCCGCCCGCGCCGGTGAGGCCGGCCGTGGCTTCGCCGTGGTCGCCGACGAAGTGCGCAACCTCGCCCACCGCGCCCAGGAATCCGCCCAGCAGATTCAGAAAATGATCGAAGAGCTACAGGTTGGCGCCCGCGAAGCCGTGGACACCATGACCGAAAGCCAGCGCTACAGCCTGGAAAGCGTGGAGATCGCCAACCGCGCCGGCGAGCGCCTGGCCAGCGTCACCCACCGCATTGGCGAGATCGACTCGATGAACCAGTCGGTGGCCACCGCCACCGAGGAGCAGACCGCGGTGGTCGACTCGCTGAACATGGACATCACCGAGATCAACACCCTGAACCAGGAAGGTGTGGAAAACCTGCAAGCGACCCTGCGCGCCTGCGCCGACCTGGAAAACCAGGCTGGCCGCCTGCGCCATCTGGTGGACAGCTTCCGTATCTGATGTTCAGTGGCCACGAAAAAGGCGCCCTCGGGCGCCTTTTTTGTTCGCGAGCAAGGGCTAGGCGCCCCCCCACGGTCCTACAGGGTGCTACGTGCTCTTCGTAGGAGCGAGCTTGCTCGCGAACCGCCTCCCGAAAAATCCACCGGCAAACTCCGCTTTCACTGGGACCGATCTGATCCGTGACAGACAGCTCCGCGATTACCGCCGCTTGCTTCCGCCCAACAGCGCGCCCATCAGCCCACGCACCAGTTGCCGGCCGATCTGATTCGCCGCCTGGCGCACCACGGTCTTGCTGACCTGGCTGGCCAGTGAACCGAGGATTTCGCCGGCCATACCACCGAAATCGGTGCCCTTCTCTTCCTTCTCCTGGGTCGTTGCCATCTTGTCGTCAGCGCGGCCGGTCAGCTTCTCGTAGGCGGACTCGCGGTCGATCGGCTGGTCATAGCGGCCGGCCAGCGGAGAGCGCCGGATGATCTCGACGCGCTCGGCATCGGTCAGCGGGCCAATGCGCGATTGCGGTGGCGCTACGGCCACGCGCTGGACCATCGCAGGCGTGCCCTTCTCTTCCAGGGTGCCCACCAACGCCTCGCCGATACCCAGTTCGGTAAGAACCTTGAGGGTGTCGAACGCCGGGTTCGGGCGGAAGCCATCGGCCACCGCACGCAGGGACTTCTGCTCCTTGGCGGTGAACGCGCGCAGGCCGTGCTGGATGCGCAGGCCCAGCTGCGCCAGCACATCGTCCGGCAGGTCGCTGGGCGACTGGGTGACGAAGTAGACACCCACGCCCTTGGAGCGAATCAGCCGCACCACCTGCTCCAGGCGATCCTGCAGGGCCTTGGGCGTACCGTTGAACATCAGGTGCGCCTCGTCGAAGAACAACGCGAGGATCGGTTTGTCGGCATCACCACGCTCGGGCAATTGCTCGAACAGCTCGGCCAGCAGCCAGAGCAGGAAGGTGGCGTAGACCTTGGGCGCATCGTGCACCAGCTTGCTGGCGTCCAGCAGGTGGATACGGCCACGGCCGTCGGCCTCGGGGCGCAGCAGGTCTTCCAGTTGCAGCGCCGGCTCACCGAAGAAGTCCTCGGCGCCCTGCTGCTCCAGCAGCGCCAGGCGCCGTAGCAGCGCCTGGGACGAAGCCGCCGTGAACAATGCGCGGTCCTCACCGAGGACTTCCGGATGCTCCTTGAAGTGATTGAGCAACGCCTTGAGGTCCTTCAGGTCGAGCAGCAGCAGGCCTTCACGGTCGGCCACCTTGAAGGCGGCGAACAGCGCCGCCTGCTGGCTCTCGGTCAGCTCCAGCAGGTTGGCCAGCAGCAGCGGGCCCATTTCCGACAACGTGGTGCGCAGCGGGTGGCCGGTCTTCCCGGCGACGTCCCAGATGCTCACCGGGTAGGCCTGCGGCTGGTAGTTCAGCCAGGGCATGCTGGCAATGCGCTCGGCCACCTTACCCTGCGGGTTGCCGGCGGCGGCGATACCGCAGAGGTCACCCTTGATGTCGGCAGCGAACACCGCGATGCCGGCGTCGCTGAAGGACTCGGCAAGGTGCTGCAGCGTCACCGTCTTGCCGGTGCCGGTGGCGCCAGCGATCAGGCCGTGACGGTTGGCCAGCTTCCAGGACTGGCCGATCGGCTGCCCGTCGGGGCCCGCGCCGATGATGAGTTCGTTCGTGGCTGACATCCGTTGTTCCCCTTTCAGTGGGCCTGTCGCTGTGAGTGCCTGAACAAGAGTGGCGCGTCCGGCCGCGCCGCGCAATCGGCTACGCCGGCACTTTGAAGACGTGTTTGAGATAGTGCAGGAAGTTCTCGTCCTTGCACTGGGTCTTGCCCGGCGCATCGGAGATTTTCGCCACTGGATGGCCATTGCAGGCGGTCATCTTCAGCACCATGTTCATCGGCTGTACGCCCGGCACATCGCAAGTGAAGTGAGTACCGATGCCGAAGCTGACATCGATGCGCTCGCGCAGCGCCCGGTAGATTTCCAACGCGCGTGGCAGGTTGAGGCCGTCGGAGAACACCAGCGTCTTGGTCTGCGGGTCGATGCCCAGTTGCTCGTAGTGACGGATGGCCTTCTCCGCCCACTCCAGCGGGTCGCCCGAGTCGTGGCGCAGGCCATCGAAGAGCTTGGCGAAGTAGAGGTCGAAGTCCGCCATGAAGGCTTCCATGGTGATGCAGTCGGTCAGCGCGATCCCCAACTGGCCACGGTATTCGCGGACCCAGGCATCCAGCGCGGCGGCCTGGCTGTCGATCAGCCGCGGGCCGAGTTGCTGGTGCGCCATCAGCCACTCGTGGGCCATGGTGCCCAGGGGCTTCACGCCCAGCTCGCGGGCCAGGTGAACGTTGCTGGTGCCAACGAAATGCCCCGGGAAGCCGTCGCGCAGATCACGCACAACCGCCTCCTGCACCGGGTAGGAAAAGCGCCGGCGGGTACCGAAGTCGGCCATCTTGAAGCCGGCCAGCTCTTCGGCACTGGCCTCCTGACGCAACCAGTCGAACTTTTCCTGCAGGCGCTCGCGGACCATCGTCAGCGTCGTGCCCGGGTGGCGATGGCGGTTGCGTACTTCGCTGATGCTCGCCAGCAGCGGCACCTCGAAGAGGATCACGTGCAGCCATGGGCCTTTCAGGCGCAGGAACAGCTCGTCGTTCTCCACGCCCAGTTGCACATAGCTGGGATTGAAGCGGAACAGACCGAGGAAGCGAATGAAGTCCGGCTTGAAGAAAGGTATGCGTTCGAGGAAGGCCAGGTCCTGCGGCGCGAAGGAAAGCTCCGCCAAGCGCTCGATCTGTTCGCGCAGCGGGTCCAGATAGGCGCGCAGGTCCTCTTCGTTGCGGCAACGGAACTCCCACTCCACCTCGGCGTTGGGGTAGTTGTGCAGCACCGCCTGCATCATGCTCAGCTTGTAGAAATCGGTATCCAGCAGGTTCTGCACGATCCGCCGGGAAAATGCGCTGTCGCTCATGCTCGTCTCATCGCAGGCTTCGAACCGGCAGTCTAAACCGGTCGCCCACAAAAAACCCCGCCGAGGCGGGGTTTGGAGTTCGAATCAGAAATCAGCGGGCCTTGCTCTGCGACATTCCGAACAGGAAAAGCAGCAGGTCGTCATCCGGGCGGATGTCCTGTTGCTTGGCGCGTAGGTTGGGCGGCATCGGGCAGCTGTCCAGGCCACCTTTTCCGGAAATGACCGAAGGCCCCGGCTCATGCCAGGCCGCCGCCGCCAGGGTCGCCACCCCGAGCGCGCCGATGAGGAGCAAACCTCGCGTAATTTCTAACTTCATGTCTGCAACCCTTTGATGGCGCTGCCAAACGCCGCTTGGTAACCATAGACAAAGGCCTGCCATTGCGCCTCTGTCCACGACGAGCGGCGTTTGACCTGGCGAAGATCGTGACGGGCAGCACGCTGGGCGCTGAAACGCTGACGGGCTTTTTCCATGTCGATCAGGGCCACGTCGATCTTGTCGCCGTCCACCTTCACAAAGACATGCTTCAGGTAGAGGCAGCCATGCTGCCAACGGCCGGCATTAAGCTTTGCAAGGGTACTACCGTAATGTTGCAGAATTCTTTGGTGCAGGGCTTCGCCCCAACGCTCCTGGTCACCACGGGCGTAACAGTCTTCCAGGCTGCTGAAGCCATCCAGCGATTCGGTGACGAGCAGCGCCTGCCACTCGCCGTCGACCTTGCGGCAACCGGCGTAGACCAGGGTCGGCACCTTCACCCCCAGCGCCTCGGCAGCGCGCAGGGCGTCCCGTTCGCGGATGGCGGTGGGGTAACCGAAAGGATGCAACAGGTCGCGATAGATGTGTCCCACCTGCTGCTTGCGGTACAGCAGACGGCCGTCGGAGGTCAGGACTCGCTGCACGCCGCTTTCGCCACCGCGCCGACGGTTGGGTTCCTCGACCCATTTGCCGGGCACCTGAAGCCAACGGTCGATGGCGTTATCACCGGAAATTTGCTGCAGCGATGCCAGATCAACGGCCATCCATCACTCCTTGCGCAGAATGTAGACCCGCCACATATGGATGAGCGGGACGAAATCAATGTGATCCTGGACCTTGAAACCAGCCTGGCGGAACTCCGCCTCGATGGTCTTGGCAGGAATCACGAAGCGGTTCTGGTAGGCGTGTTTCTGGCGAGTTGACTCGGCGCGCGCACGTTTCCAGGACTTGAAGTTGCCATCCACCCACATCGACAGGATCACCGAATCACGAGTTACGCGGTGAAATTCGCGCAACATCGTCAAACGGTCGTCAGATTCACCGATATGGTGCATCAGGCGCATCGAGAAGATACTGTCGACGGCGTTGTCGGGCAGATCAATGGCAAACGCCGAAGTCTGCAAAGGTCGGACGCGTTTTACAACCTCATTCGGTTGACCGGCACAGGCGACGGCGATCATGTCCGGCGAATTGTCCGCACCGATGATCACCCGGTTCTCCTTCTCGGCCAGCATCGGCCAGAAGCGCCCGGCGCCGCACGGCAGGTCGAGCACCAGGTTAGGCTGGCCGGCCAGCTTGAGTGCCTGGCGGGCAACTTGGACATCGCGCCAGTGGGAAAGTTTCCGCGAGAGTCCGGCCTGGTGCTTGCGCAGATAACGCTCTGCGTGCTGGCGGTCGTACTTTTGGGAGAACTCCAGGTCGACGGGTTTATCAGTCATCGGATATTTACCTTTCCCGAATTCAGGTCAAACGATACAAATCAGCCTGTCACAGCCGGGTCATGCACTTGTGAAGATTTTGTCAAACGACGGCTAGGCGAACTTCGAAGCGGCAGCCATGAGGCTCGGCCGGACGCAGCGTGACGTCCCAGCCTTCGGAGGCGCAAATCCGCTTGACCAGCGACAACCCCAGCCCAAGCCCCTCGCCACGCGGGTTCTGGCCGCGAACGAACGGCTGGAAGACGCGCTCGCGCTGCTCTTCCGGGATGCCGGCGCCGGTGTCTTCGACCCAGAATCCGTTCGGCCCAAGTTGTAAGCGGATGCTGCCGCTTTCGGTGTAATGCATGGCATTGCGCAATAAATTGCTCATCACCGAACGCAGGAAAGGCGCGTTGAATTGTCCGAGCATCTCCTGGCCGGCTTCGTATTCCAGCGTCAGCCCTTTCGCCTCGATGGGCCCCCGCCACTGCGCAACCAGCTCGTCGGCAATCTGCCGCAACCCAGCCTGGGACACGATCGCCATGTCCTTGCGCTGCGCGCGGGCCAGCATCAGGAAGGTCTGCACCAGGTCGCGCATCTCTTCGCAGGCACTGTTCATGCGTGCCAACTGCGCGCGTGCGCGCGGGCTGAGCCCCGGCTCTTCCGCCAGCAGTTCGCAGCTGGTGGCGATCACCATCAGCGGCGTGCGCAGTTCGTGGCTGACGTCGCTGGTGAAGAGCTTCTCCCGGGTCAGCACATCGTGCAGCCGGCCCATGGCGTAATCGAAGGCTGCCGCCAGCTCACCGACCTCATCGTTGGCGTAGTCGGGCGACATCGGCGGCGCCAGCTCCAGTAACTGGTCGCGGTGGCGAACCTGGCGCGCCAGGCGCGATACCGGCTCCATGACCTTGCGCGACAACAGCCAGCCGAGCAGCCCGGAAAGCGTCAGGCTGAGCACATAACCGGTGACGACGGCGGCATACAGGATCTGCTCGCGCGCCTCGAAATCACTCTGGTCCTGCAGCAGGACGAAACGCCGGCCGTCGATATCACGCGCCAGCGCATGGAACGACAGTTCGCCATCGAACACTTCGTGGAATCCCGCATCCAGGCGGCGCAGCGCCGGCGGCATGGCGTAAACGCCGACACCATCGCTGATGAAGAAGCGCATGCCCGGATCGAGCTTGGGTGCCTGGCCGTTGCCCAGGTCCTCATTGAGGATGCGGTCCAGTTCGCCGCCCAGGTCGCGGGAGATCAGGCGCTCCTCGACGATGTGGACGACGCCGACAATTCCTACCGAGAACAGGCCGCCAACGGCGGCGGTCATGAGTACAAAGGCAAAGACAATCCGTCGGGAAAGGCTCTGCTTATACTCCATGCGTTTCCTCTGCCAGCTTGTAGCCGACGCCGTGCACCGTGTGCAGCAGGGAGGAAGCGAAGGGCTTGTCGATCACCTGGCGCAGCTGGTGAACGTGGCTGCGCAGGCTGTCGCTATCCGGACAGTCGTCGCCCCAGACGGCTTCCTCAAGGACATCGCGGCGCACCACGTGCGGGCTCTTCTGCATCAGTACCGCCAGCAGCTTGAGGCCAATGGGGTTGAGCTTCAGCGGCTTGCCGGCGCGATTCACTTCGAGGGTGTCGAGGTTGTAGCTGAGGTCGGCGACCTGCAATTCGCGACGGCCACCACCCTGGCTGCGGCGCAGGACCGCTTCGATGCGCGCGGCCAGCTCGGAGAGCGCGAAGGGCTTGAGCAGGTAGTCGTCGGCACCGGAGCGGAAGCCTTGCAGGCGGTCATCCAGTTGGTCGCGGGCGGTGAGCATGATCACCGGAGTGTCGCGGCGGGCATCTTCGCGCAGGCGGCGGCACAGGGTGAAACCATCCAGCCCCGGCAGCATGACGTCGAGTACGATCAGGTCGTAATGGGACGTCGCCGCCAAGTGCAATCCGGACAGGCCGTCCTGGGCACAATCCACCGTGTAGCCTTTCAGGCCCAGGTAGTCAGCCATATTGGCCAGAATGTCCCGATTGTCTTCAACCAACAGAATGCGCATATGCTCTCCTCGAACGCAGTGCACTCTAGCCTAACCAGCTTAAATGGAACTTAAAGACCTTTTACGGAATTTTCACACTTAACCTGCCGATTTCCCGAGCAACAGGCGAAAGGCCGCGTCAGATGCCGCCTCAGTCGTCCTCACCGGTGACGCCGAACTCGATCGGTGTCTTCACGTAGAACAACTTCACCCCTGCCTGACGGATCACCGCGAAGATGCGTTCGCAATCCTCTTCGCTGACCGCCATGGTGACTTCCTGGGGTTGGTCGGCCAGTTCGAAGAAGTGCGCGTAGTGAATACGCCCGGTTTTGCCGAAGCCCTCGCTCGCCGTCATCAGGGTGGCGCCGCGCACGCCCTGGCGGCGAGCCTCCTCCAGCAGCCATTGGGCCAGCGGCAAGCCGGCATGCTTGCGGTCCTGTTGGGTGAAGAACTTCAACTGATAGCCGTTCATGTTTTCCTCCCGGGGCCTAACGGCCCATCAACGCGTGCACTGACCAGAGTCCGGCCAGGGTCATCAGCAACGAGCCGGCGAGGTGCGTGGCAACGGTGCCCATTGCCCAGGCCAGTCGCCCCTGCTGCAGCAGCACGACGACTTCAGCCGAAAAGGTGGAGAAGGTGGTGAGGCCACCACAGAACCCGGTAATGATCAGCAAGCGCCACTCGGGTGCTACGCCAGGGGAATTGGCGAAGAAAGCGATGGCCGCGCCGATGATGTAGCCGCCCACCAGGTTGGCGACCACCGTGCCCGGCGGCATGGAGGGCAGCAGAGTATTGAGCTTGAGCCCGAGCACCCAGCGCAGCAAGGCTCCGAGGGCGGCTCCGAGGGATACGGCGAGAATGGATTTCCACATGGTCCTGTCCTGGAAGGGAGTTTTTGGACAGGCTGCAGGCGAGCGCCTACGCGCCTTTCCAGGTCTATGCGTAGGCATCATCAGCCACAAGGGCGGTTGAAGGAGGAATGCCATCTCCTGCGGTGAATACTGGCATATCCGACGCCCATGAAAAAGCCCCGCCTAGGCGGGGCTTCTTCTTACAGCAGGTGCCGGGTGGCTTACATCATGCCGCCCATGCCACCCATGCCGCCCATGTCCGGCATGGCCGGAGCAGCCTTGTCGTCAGCCACTTCGGCAACCATGGCCTCGGTGGTGACCATCAGGCCGCCGATGGAAGCAGCAGCTTGCAGCGCCGAACGGGTGACTTTGGCCGGATCGAGGATACCCATCTCGATCATGTCGCCGTACACGCCGGTAGCAGCGTTGTAGCCGTAGTTGCCCGAACCTTGCTTGACCTTGTCGACCACGACGCTCGGCTCGTCACCGGAGTTGGCAACGATCTGGCGCAGCGGAGCTTCGACAGCGCGACGCAGCAGGGCGATACCGACGTTCTGGTCTTCGTTGTCGCCCTTCAGGCCTTCGATGGCCTGCAGAGCACGCACCAGAGCGACGCCGCCGCCAGGAACCACGCCTTCTTCGACCGCAGCACGGGTAGCGTGCAGGGCGTCTTCAACGCGGGCTTTCTTCTCTTTCATCTCGACTTCGGTGGCAGCGCCAACCTTGATCACGGCAACACCGCCGGCCAGCTTAGCCAGACGCTCTTGCAGCTTCTCACGGTCGTAGTCGGAGGAAGTCTCTTCGACCTGCTTGCGGATCTGCAGGACGCGGGCTTCGATGTCGGCCTGAGCGCCAGCGCCATCGATGATGGTGGTGTTTTCTTTGCTCAGTACGACGCGCTTGGCGTTACCCAGGTGCTCCAGGGTGGCGCCTTCCAGGCTCAGACCGACTTCTTCGGAGATGACGGTGCCGCCGGTCAGGATGGCGATATCCTGCAGCATGGCCTTGCGGCGGTCGCCGAAGCCCGGAGCCTTGACGGCTGCGACCTTGACGATGCCACGCATGTTGTTGACGACCAGGGTAGCCAGGGCTTCGCCTTCGACGTCTTCAGCCACGATCAGCAGCGGACGGCCGGCTTTGGCAACGGCTTCCAGGACCGGCAGCATTTCGCGGATGTTGGAGATCTTCTTGTCGACCAGCAGCAGCAGCGGGCCATCGAGCTCGGCCACCATGGTGTCCGGCTTGTTGATGAAGTAGGGGGACAGGTAGCCGCGGTCGAACTGCATGCCTTCTACGACGGACAGTTCGTTTTCCAGGCCCGAGCCTTCTTCAACGGTGATCACGCCTTCTTTACCGACCTTGTCCATGGCTTCGGCAATGATGTTGCCGATGGAGTCGTCGGAGTTGGCGGAGATGGTGCCGACCTGGGCAATGGCCTTGGTGTCGGCGCAGGGCTTGGCCTGCTCTTTCAGCTGGGCAACGATGGCCACGGTGGCCTTGTCGATGCCGCGCTTCAGGTCCATCGGGTTCATGCCGGCAGCGACGGCTTTCAGGCCTTCGTTGACGATGGCCTGGGCCAGAACGGTAGCGGTGGTGGTGCCGTCACCGGCAGCGTCGTTGGCCTTGGAGGCAACGTCTTTCACCAGCTGGGCGCCCATGTTCTCGAACTTGTCTTTGAGTTCGATTTCCTTGGCGACGGAAACGCCGTCCTTGGTGATGGTCGGAGCACCGAAGCTCTTGTCCAGGATGACGTTACGGCCTTTCGGGCCGAGGGTCGCTTTAACCGCGTCGGCCAGGACGTTTACGCCGACCAGCATTTTCTTGCGAGCGGAATCGCCGAACTTAACTTCTTTGGCAGCCATGTTCTGTTTCCTCTAAATCGAATTCGGTGGGGAGTGGACGGACTGAAATCAGTCTTCCAGGACGGCGAGGATCTCGGACTCGCCCATCACCAGCAGTTCTTCGCCATCGACCTTGATGGCGTTGCTGCCGGAGTAAGGACCGAACACCACCTTGTCACCGACCTTGACGGCCAGCGCGCGAACTTCGCCGTTGTCCAGGACGCGGCCGGCACCAACAGCGACCACTTCACCGCGGTTCGGTTTCTCGGCGGCGGAACCCGGCAGCACGATGCCGCCTGCGGTTTTGGTCTCTTCCTCGCTGCGACGGATGACGACGCGGTCATGCAGAGGACGAAGCTTCATAGTCGTAACTCTCCCAAACTGTGATTTCCAACGGCCAGATCGATGCCCGGCGGGTTTTATTGAATCCGGCGGAGCCGGTTTGCGTCCCGGCTGGCGAGACGCGTAAAGAGCAGCCTGTCCAAGTGACAGGGACCTTGCGGTGACCGGTACATAAGGTCGCTACAAGGCATTTCAAGGGTGTGACCAAAAAAATTTTGCTAACGGAGGGTGCTTCGGGCGGGCTTGGCCGCCCGACGCTCAACGCAGGCGATCGCGATCTTCCTCGCGGCGCTGGTACTCGCCTTCGATCACGCTGGGGCCGCCGCGCTGCTGGGCGGCCGGATCGTCGGCGAAGGCCCGGCGGCGCTCGGCCTGTTCCTGCATGCGCTGGCGCACGCGGCCCAGCATCAGGCGGCGAGTGAAGGGAATCAGGCAGAACAGACCGACGACGTCGCTGATGAAGCCCGGCAACATCAGCAGGCCACCGCCGAGGGCGATGACCAGACCTTCGAGCATTTCCTGCTCGGGCAGCTCACCTCGGTTCAGGCGCTCACGGGCGCGCAGCGCGGTGGCAACCCCGGCCACACGCAGCACTGCGGCACCGATGAAGGCGCCGGCGATGATCAGCAGCAGGGTCCAGCCCACGCCGATCACGCTGCCGACCTTGATCATCACGGCCAGCTCGATCAGCGGGAACAGAAGAATCAGGAAAAGAGGAACTCGCATCGATGTTTCCTTGGCGGGACGTTCACCCAGATAACAGGCAAGGTGGCGACGCCTCGCGCCGATTTCAAGGGAATGACAAGGGATTGCTCAGGCCTGGATCACTTCATTACCCGGCCAGACGTCCGCCCTGGCCAACTGCACCAGCGCCTGGCGCACCGCGCCGGAGTTGCCGCAGGGCGCGGGGAACGGCAGCCAGTGCAGGCCCTGGCCGATACGCAGGTGGAAACCTTCGGTATCAATTCCCGCCAGCTGCGGGTCCTTGCCGGCGGGCAACCCGGCCAGCTCGACGTAGTGTTCGATGGCGTTGGCGTGGTCGCTGTTCATGTGCTCGACCATGCTCTTTTCCGCCTCGCCAACGAAGGGATTGGCCAGCGGCACGCTGTCGGCACCCAGCCAGTGGATGTCACCGAATCCGCCGATGAAGCGCCATTGCACCGGCTCCAGCACCCAGAAATCGAAGTCGTGGACGATGTGGTAATCCTGCGAACCGGGGAAATAACGGTAGTAGCGCTCGGCGGCACCGGCGATGGCGTCGACATCCTCGATCAGCAGCGCCTCGGCCAGCAGGGTCAGGCGGCCGGCGGCCTGGATGTCGTCGACGCCGCGCTCGCCGACCAGCAGCGAGCACTTGCCGTCCATCTGCAGGTTGTGGGTGTGCTGGGCGATGCGGCTGATCAGGATCAGCGGCCGGCCCGCCTCGTCCAGGCAGTACGGCACTACGGAGCCGAAGGGGAATCCGCTCCACTTCTTCGAGTGGGTGGAGAGGACGCCGCGGTATTCCTTGAGCAGCAGTTCTCGGGCATGCTTGGCAGCTTTCACGCTCAACTTATGACTCCTCGCAAAGAATCCGTCGCAAACGGACGGGCAGGACTGACTCTGTGCACAGCTGCCGGCGGGGCCTTTCACCAGAAACTGTTCGTGGGGTTGTTCCGATGCAATTGAAAGACAAGGTCATCATCATCACCGGTGGCTGCCAGGGCCTGGGCCGTGCCATGGGCGAATACCTCTCCGGCAAGGGCGCGCGCGTCGCCCTGGTCGACCTCAATGCCGAAAAGCTGGACGAAGCCGTGACTGCCTGCAAGGCCGCTGGCGGTGACGCCCGCGCCTATCTGTGCAACGTCGCCAATGAAGAACAGGTTACCCACATGGTGGCCCAGGTCGCCAGCGACTTCGGCGCCATCAACGGCCTGGTCAACAACGCCGGCATCCTGCGCGACGGCCTGACCATCAAGGTCAAGGACGGCGAACTGAGCAAGATGAGCCTGGCCCAGTGGCAGGCGGTGATCGACGTCAACCTGACCGGTGTGTTCCTCTGCACCCGCGAAGTAGCGGCGAAGATGATCGAGCTGAAGAACGAAGGTGCGATCGTCAACATTTCCTCGATTTCCCGTGCCGGCAACATGGGTCAGGCCAACTACTCCGCGGCCAAGGCCGGCGTTGCCGCCGACACCGTGGTGTGGGCGAAGGAGCTGGCACGCTATGGCATCCGCGTGGCGGGTGTGGCGCCCGGCTTCATCGAGACCGACATGGTCGCCAGCATGAAGCCCGAGGCCCTGGAGAAGATGACCGCCGGCATTCCGCTCAAGCGCCTGGGCAAGCCGCTGGAGATCGCCCACTCGGTGGCCTACATCCTCGAAAACGATTACTACACCGGCCGTGTGCTGGAGCTGGACGGCGGCCTGCGCCTGTAATTCGCCCGCCCATGAAAAAGCCCCGCCATGTGCGGGGCTTTTTTGTGCTTCTTGTAGGAGCGAGCTTGCTCGCGAACGTTTCCCGCCATCGTTGGGGTTGTTCGCGAGCAAGCTCGCTCCCACATGAATCGCCGTTACCAGCCCACGCCCAGGCCCAGGGTATAGCGACGCTCGTTGACGTCGCCATCGTTGCCGCTGAGCTTGTCCCACTCGGCCTTCAGGCTCAGCGATGCCCAGGAGGTGAGCTTGTAGCGGATGCCCGCCTCGCTCTCCAGCTCATACTCGACGTTGGATTCCAGCGGTTTGCTGACCTCGCCGTTGGTGAACAGCTCGAACTGCTTGGCCAGCAGGTAGCGGTTGTAGTCCCACTTCACGCTGGTGCTGTAGAAGTGCGACTTCTCGTCGTCGACGAATTCGTAATCGTTGCGGTTGACCAGCGTGGCCAG
Source organism: Pseudomonas sp. GD03903 (assembly GCF_029840045.1). NCBI lineage: Bacteria > Pseudomonadati > Pseudomonadota > Gammaproteobacteria > Pseudomonadales > Pseudomonadaceae > Pseudomonas > Pseudomonas sp. GD03903. The sequence goes on from NZ_JAOCBT010000010.1 coordinate 24,472, forward strand.
GGAGAACGCGCCCAGTTCGTTATCCCAGAACTGGTAGCCCGGGCCGGTACCGACGGTGCGCTTTTTCTGCAGGTCCTCGATCCAGTCGCGCTTGTACTGCGCCTGGCCCTGCCAGAACCAGTGCTCGTCGAGGAAGCGGTCCAGCGCGTACTGCGCCGAATAATTGTTGGTGCTGACCTGGTCGTCCTTCTTCTCGCGGTTGTACTCACCCTGCAGGTTGTGGCGCCAACGGCCATGGCGGGCGTTGGTCTTGAAGTCGACATCGTAATCCTCGACATCGTTCTCGGCCTGCTTGTGGTCCAGGGAGAAGTCGACGTTGCCGGTCCACACCCAGTCTTCGAGGATCGGCTTGGGCGGCATCATCTGTTCGATCTTCGCCAGCTCCACCGTGCGCGCCTCGCCATTGACCAGCGTGACCATGCCCTGGTCGGACGCTTTCAGGCCCTTGGAGTGCTCGCCGGTTTCCTCGTCGTACTTCACCAGAAGGTTCTGGTCGGTCTCCAGGGTCTTGATCGCGTCCGACTTGAGGGTGATTTCCCCGCCGTAATCGGTCGCCAGCAGCAGCTTGCCGCCGTCATACAGTTTGATGGTGCCGGAGAGACGGTCACCATTCTTCAACCAGACGGTATCGGCAAGGGCGGACAGGGAGCAGGACGCAAGCGCAATGGAAAGCAGGGTTCTGGGGAACATGAGTCGAATTCAACTGGATTGAATGGGCAAAAAGCCGGGCATTATCCAGATACCCGACACCAGAGCAACGACTGACAGGCCCAGTTGCAGGGAGTTCACCATGGCTGACAGATGGGGCAGGCGAATGAGCTGGCTTGTCAGCCTCGCACCAAGCTATATCCTGACGCTCAGCCCCTCTGCCATGGTGCTTTCGATGCCCAAGCCCAAGCTCCCCCCCAGTGCACCGGTTGCCGACCTCGGACTGGAGAGCCTGCAGGTGCGTCGCGAGGCGATTTTCCTGGTGATTGCCCAGGTGCCGGAGGGGCACGTCATCACCTATGGCGACGTCGCCAGGCTGGCCGGGCTGGGCCGTGGCGCACGACTGGTAGGACGCATCCTCAGCCAGTTGCCGGAAGACACGCGCCTGCCCTGGCACCGGGTGATCGCTGCGGGTGGACGCATCAGCCTGCCGCTGGGCAGCGTTTCGGGTAACGAGCAGCGCGCACGATTGCGTGCGGAGGGTGTCAGAATCCATAACGATCGGGTGGACATACGTCGGCACGGCTGGCCTAGCGGTGAGCAGTCCTAGTAGAGTTCGCGTAATTTTTCGTCCTGCTGGAAAACACCCCCCATGAAAGAGCACTCCTGGCGCGAGGCATGGATTGCCTACAAGTCTCCCGCCAGCCTCGCGCTTTTGCTGCTGGGATTCGCCGCCGGCCTGCCGTACATGCTGGTGCTCTCCACCCTCTCGGTGTGGTTGCGTGAAGCGGGTGTCGGTCGGGAAACCATCGGATTCGCCAGCTGGATCGGGCTGGTCTACGCGTTCAAATGGGTCTGGTCGCCGATGCTCGACCAGTGGCGCCTGCCCTTCATCGGGCGCCTGGGTCGCCGCCGCTCCTGGCTGCTGTTCTCCCAGGGACTGATCGCCATCGGCCTGCTCGGCATGACCCTGTGCAACCCGCAGTCGCACCTGAACTGGCTGATTGCCCTGGCGATGGTGGTGGCATTCGCCTCGGCCACCCAGGACATCGCCATCGACGCCTATCGCCTGGAAATCGCCGAAAACACCCGTCAGGCCGCATTGGCCGCGTGCTACATGACCGGCTACCGGGTCGCGGTACTGTTCGCCACCGCCGGCGTGCTGTTCCTCGCCGAATGGGCCGGCTCCAGTGCCCTGCACTACAGCCAGTCGGCCTGGGCGCTGACCTACGCCGTGTGCTCGCTGGCGATCCTGCCCGGCCTGCTTACCACGCTGCTGATGAAAGAGCCGCCAGTGAACGTGCAACCGCAGGCGGGCAGCTCGGCCTTTGCCTTCAACCACCAGTTGCTCTCGGTGCTGACCCTGCTGGTGCTGCTGATCTCGGTGCCGGCCATGCTCACCGCCCTGACCGCCCAGGCCTGGCCGCGTGCGGCGCTGTACGCGATTTTCATCGGCATCTGCATGACACCCCATGGCCGCCGGCAGATCCGCCCGGTTCGCGAACTGCTGTCGAAAGTGCGCCGCCCGCTGCTGCTGGCCGTGCACGGACGCGGCCTGCCGCAATTCGACTTCGTCCACCAGGCTGTCTCGGTGATCGTGCTGATCATCCTGCTGGTCACCGGCACCGCCTTCATCAACATGACCGAAGCCGGCAAATGGTGGCTCGCCATCCTTTACCTGCTGATCGCCCTGAGCTGCATCTCCGCGCCCGGCCGCCTGCTGATGGCGCCGGTGCTGACGCCCATTACCGAGTTCGTCCGCCGCTACCGCTGGCAGGCCCTGCTGCTGCTCGGGCTGATCTCCACCTATCGCATGTCCGACACCGTCATGGGCACCATGGCCAGCGTGTTCTACATCGACATGGGCTTCTCCAAGGACACGATCGCCACCGTCAGCAAGCTGTTCGGCGTGGTGATGACCCTGGTGGGCGCTGCGGCCGGCGGCGTGCTGATTGCCCGCTTCAGCATCCTGCCGATCCTCTTCATCGGCGGCGCAGCCTCGGCGGCAACCAACCTGTTGTTCGCCTTCCTGGCGCAGATGGGCGCGATCGACGATCCGCACCTGATGGGACAGAACGTCTTTGCCCTGCTCAAGGTGCTGGAGCCCCACGTCACCATGCTGGTGGTGACCATCATGCTCGACAACTTCAGCGGCGGCCTGGCGACCTCGGCCTTCGTCGCCTACCTGTCGAGCCTGACCAACCTGAAGTTCTCGGCGACCCAGTACGCCATGCTCAGCTCCACCATGCTGCTGTTGCCGCGCTTCATCGGCGGCTATTCCGGCACCATGGTCGAGGGCATGGGTTACGAGCGGTTCTTCTTCTTCACCGCCCTGCTCGGCGTGCCGACGCTGCTGCTGATCGGCTGGCTGTGGCTGCGCCGCAACAACGACTTGACCAACGGCGCCGCCGAGGCCGCCGCAGAAGCGCCAGCGCAACAACCCAGCGCCGAACGGCACTGATCCTGGCTCATGCGACAACGCCCATGAAAAAGGCCGGCAAATGCCGGCCTTTTTCATTCCTGCGGGCGGGATCAGTCCGCCAGGACGGCGTCCTCTTCACCCTTGACCACCCGCACCACCTTGTTCGGCGCCAGGTCGATGCCGTCGTCGCGCAGGCGCTGGCGCACCTGTTCGTTGAGCATGAAGGTGACGGCCCAGTAGTCGGAATTGGCAGTCCACAGGCGCAGCGAGAGGGTCACCGAGTTCTCGCCCAGGCCCGCGACCACCACCACCGGCGCCGGCGACTTGAGCACGCGCGAATCCTCGGCCAGTTCCTTGAGAATGGCGCGGGCGCCTTCCAGGTCGGCGTCGAAGGCCAGCTTCACGTCGAAGGTTACCTGGCGGGTGGTCTGGGTCGAGGTGTTGGTGATGATGCCATTGGACAGCGCGCCGTTGGGCACGATGACGGTGCGGTTGTCACCGGTACGCAGCACGGTGTGGAAGATCATGATGTTGTCCACGGTGCCGGAAACGCCCTGGGCTTCGATCCAGTCACCGATCTTGAACGGGCGGAACAGCAGGATCAGCACGCCGCCGGCGAAGTTCGACAGGCTGCCCTGCAGCGCCAGGCCGATGGCCAGGCCGGCGGCACCGATGGCGGCGACGAAGCTGGTGGTCTGGATGCCGATCATCGACGCCACGCTGACCATCAGCAGGATCTTCAGGATGATGTTCACCATGCTGCCGATGAAGCCCTGCAGCGTTTTGTCCACATGTTTCGTGGACAACAACCCGCCCACGCGCCGGGTAAACAGGTTGATCACCCACCAACCGACCAGCAGGGTCAGCAATGCCAGCACGGCATTGCCCAGGTAGGTCAGGGCTATCGGAGTCCACGCCTCCGCGCCGTTCATGATCTGCTCGTAATTCATATCCATGGATGCAGGCCCCTTGTCTATTGCCATTCCAAAAACAAAACCGCCATGGCAAGCCATGGCGGTCGGGAGTTCGCCGAGCGACTCTATTACTGCGACGTCGCTCGGGCGCTGAGGTTCCGCAGCTCTTACAAAGCAGCGTGCCTCAGTCGCGGAAGTTGTTGAACTGCAGCGGCATGCCCAGGGACTCCCCGCGCAGCAGCGCGATGGCTTCCTGCAGGTCGTCGCGCTTCTTGCCGGTGACACGTACCTGCTCACCCTGGATGGCGGCCTGCACCTTGAGCTTCTTGTCCTTGATCAGGGCAACGATCTTCTTCGCCAGGTCCTTGTCGATGCCCTCGCGGAAGGTCACTTCCTGCTTGACCACCTTGCCCGACGGGAAGGGGTCCTTGGTCTCGATGCACTGCACATCGATCTTGCGCTTGACCAGGCTGGAGCGAAGAATATCGAGCATCTGCTCGAGCATGAAATCCGCCTCGGCGGTCAAGGTGACGGACTTGTCCTTGGTTTCAAAGCTGCACTTGCCCTTCAGGTCGAAACGGCGGTCCAGTTCCTTGGCAGCATTATCCAGGGCGTTGGTCAGTTCGTGTTTGTCCAGTTCGGACACCACGTCGAACGAAGGCATGACATCTCTCCAGATGGACGGCGCGATACGGTTCACAGTCAGCATCGAGCCTGGCTTGACGATAAAAATGCGCGGTCATTATAACTGACAGACAAGACCGCGCCCGGCCTCTGACGTCGAGACTCGGCATTTCCCACCTGTTTGCGAGACATTCCTTTCCATGCCAACCAACCATCTCAGCATCCTGGTGGTCGACGATGCCAAGTTCTCCAGCGCCATGATCGGCCGTGCGCTGAGCCAGGCCGGCTACCAGAACGTACGCTTCGCCAGCAGTGCGAGCGAAGCGCTCGACCTGCTGGAAAAGGAGCCGGTGAGCGTGCTCCTCGCCGACTGGCTGATGCCCGAGATGGACGGCCTGGAGCTCACCGCCCGGGTACGCCAGCTCGACGAGAGCGGCGACCACTACACCTACATCATCCTGCTCACCGGCAAGGAAGGCGACAACGCCCTGGCCGAAGCCTTCGACCGCGGCGTGGACGACTTCGTCAGCAAGTCGGCGATGAACGAGCAACTGGTGCCCCGCGTGCTGGCCGCCGACCGCCTGAGCAACACCCTGCAGCGCCTGCTGATGGAAAACCGCTTGCTCACCGAGAACATCACCAGCCTGGAAGAGCGCAACCTGGTCGACAGCGCCACCGGCCTGGGCAACCAGCGTTACCTCAAGCAGAAGCTGGCCGATAGCATCCGCCAGGTGGAATCCCGTGGCGGCGCGGTGTGCTACATGCTCATTGGCCTGCCGGAGCTCGCCGAACTGGGGCACAAGCACGGCCAGTCGTTCCAGAACGAGCTGCTCCACGGCGTCGCCCGCCGCCTGCAGCAACTGGTACGGCCGCTGGACGTGCTGGCACGTATCGACGACCAGCACTTCGCCCTGATCACCCTGCTTGAAGACCTGCAGGAATGCTCCCCCAGCAGCTTCCGCCGCCTGCATGAAGGCCTGAACCTCAAGGCATTCAAGACCAGCGAAGGCTTCATCAGCCTCAAGGCCGGCATCAGCCTGGTAGGCCTGGACGCCAAGGCGTTGCCCCTGGAAGTCGAGCAACTGATGCAGCAAGGCCGCGCGCTGCTGCCCGACGCCTTCGCCAGCGGACGAATCAATGCCAGCCGCCTGACCGGCCTGCGCTAAACTTCGCGGTACGCCCCCGAACCCGCGAAGTCCTTCCCATGTCCTGGACCATCCTCGGCGCCGGCAGCCTCGGTTGCCTGTGGGCCGCCCGCCTGTCCCGCGCCGGCCTGCCGGTGCGCCTGCTGCTGCGCGACCGCCAGCGCCTGAACGCCTACCGTGCCCTGGGCGGCGTCACGCTGGTCGAAGACGGCCGCGAGAGCCTCTACCCGATCCCGGCGGAGACCGCCGCGCAGGGTGCACCGATCCAGCGCCTGCTGCTCGCCTGCAAGGCCTATGACGCCGAATCCGCCGCCGCCAGTGTGGCCGCGCGCCTGGCCCCTGGTGCGCAGCTGATCCTGCTGCAGAACGGCCTCGGCAGCCAGCAGGCGGTCAGCGCCCACCTACCGCGCGCGCGCTGCCTGTACGCCTCCAGCACCGAAGGTGCATTCCGCGAAGCCGACTTCCGCGTAGTGTTCGCCGGCATTGGCCAGACCTGGCTCGGCGACGAGCAAGGCGGCCCCGCTCCGGGCTGGTTGGCCGAACTGGGGCAGGCCGGGATCCCGGCCCAGTGGAGCGAAAACATACTCGAGCGCCTGTGGCGCAAGCTCGCCCTGAATTGCGCGATCAACCCACTCACGGTGCTGCACCAATGCCGCAACGGCGAGCTGGCCCAGCATCCCGACGAGGTCGCCGGACTCTGCGATGAGCTGGGCCAGTTGCTCGATGCCGCCGGCTACTCCGCTGCCGCCCGGGAGCTGCAGGGTGATGTGGAGCGTGTGATTGTCGCCACCGCGGCGAACTTCTCCTCCATGTACCAGGACGTCGCCAAGGGCCGGCGCAGCGAGATCGCCTACCTGCTCGGCCACGCCTGCCGCGAGGGTGATCGCCTGCATCTGGCACTGCCGCGGCTACGCGCCCTGCACCAGCACCTGCGGGCCTGGCTGGTGGCGCGCGGATTGCCCGACAACTGATGGCGGGCTACCCTGCCCGCCTCTTCGATTTTCTCTGTTTGACGCGCCCATGCCTTCACCCATGAACCTGCGCCAGCGCCTGGAAGACCTGCCGGTCGGCCAGAAAATCCTCGCCGCCCTGCTGGTGCTGCTGGCGACCGTGATGCTGGTGGCCAACCTCGCCTTCATCAGCGCGGCCTACTGGATATCCCAGGACAGCGTTGCGCCCCAGGCTCTGCAGACCATCGGCCGGCTGATCGCCAACCCGGCGCTCAGCGAGCCGGCATTGTCCTCGCCGATCCAGGCCCAGGTCCTGCTGCGCCAGCTGGACGACTACCAGCCGCTGCGCGCCGCGGCGCTGTATGACAGCAATGGCGAGCGCATTGCGCAGACGCCGAGCAACGGCCCGATTGCCCTGCCCGAGCGCCTCGATCACCTGGAGCGCTGGCGCCAGCACGAATACCGCCTCAACGCGCTGTTCGAACTGCCGCAAGCCGGACGCAACAGCGGCTACCTATTGCTGGTGGCGAGCAGCGAACTGCCCGGCGCCTTCTACACCGGCACTTTGACTGCCAGCCTGGTAATCCTCGCCGTCTCGGTGCTGCTCTGGCTGCTCATCGCTCAGCAGATCCGCCGCCTGATCACCCGGCCGATCCGCAGCCTGGAAGAACTCTCGCGGCAGGTCACCCGCGAGGAGAACTACGCCCTGCGCGCCGAGCGCGGCAACGCCGACGAGATCGGCCGCCTGGCCGACGCCTTCAACACCATGCTGACCCGCATCGAGGCCCGCGAGCAGCAGCTCAAGCGCGCCCGCGACGACGCCCAGGAGGCCGTGGAGCAGGCTCAGTCGCTGGCCGAGGAAACCCGCCGCTCGAACCGCAAGCTGGAACTGGAAGTCCAGGTGCGCAGCAAGATCGAGAAGAAGCTCACCGGCTTCCAGCACTACCTCAACAGCATCATCGACTCCATGCCCTCGGCGCTGATCGCGGTGGATGAGCAGCTCTACGTCACCCAGTGGAACCAGGAGGCCAGCCAGCTTTCCGGCACCAGCCTGGATGATGCGGTGAACCAGCCGGTGTTCCTCGCCTTCCCCTCGCTCAAACCCTTCCTGCCGCAGCTCACCCGCGCCGCCGAGCAGCACAAGGTCGAGCGCGTCGAGCGCGTCACTTGGGCCCTCACCGACGCCCCGCGTCACTATGCCCTGACCTTCTACCCGCTGATGGGCGGCACCGGCCGCGGCGCGGTGATTCGTATCGACGACATCACCGACCGCTTAGGAATGGAGGAGATGATGGTGCAGTCGGAGAAAATGCTTTCCGTCGGCGGCCTCGCCGCCGGCATGGCCCACGAGATCAACAACCCGCTGGGCGCCATCCTGCACAACGTGCAGAACATCCGCCGGCGCCTGTCGCCGGAACTGCCGAAGAACCTGGAAGTGGCCGGTGAAGTGGGCGTGCGCCTGGACGACCTCAACCACTACCTGGAAGCGCGGGAGATTCCCAAGCTGATGGATGGCATCCAGTACGCCGGCTCCCGCGCCGCGAAAATCGTCACCCACATGCTTTCCTTCAGCCGCCGCAGCCACCGCCAGATGGCCGCCTGCGAGCTGCCGGCGCTGCTGGGCCAGGCTGTGGAGATTGCCGGCAACGATTTCGACCTCACCGGCGGCTTCGACTTCAAGTCGCTGGAGATAGTCCACGAGTACGACCCACGCCTGGGGCCGGTTCCGGTCATCGCCAATGAGATCGAACAGGTCCTGCTCAACCTGTTGAAGAACGGCGCCCAGGCCATCCACTTGCGCGACGATGAAGAGGAAGGCGAGTACGGCCGCATCACCCTGCGCACCCGGCTCAATCCACCGTGGGCGGAAATCCACGTGGAGGACAATGGCTGCGGTATGCCGGAGAACGTGCGCAAGCGCATCTTCGAGCCGTTCTTTACCACCAAGGAGGTCGGACAGGGCACGGGGCTGGGCCTGTCGGTCTCGTACTTCATCGTCACCAACAACCACAAGGGGCAGATGGAGGTGCAGTCCGAGCTGGGTGTGGGCACCTGCTTCACCATCCGTCTGCCACTGGCCGCCGAGATTTCCCCGCCGCTGCCGCTATTGGCGCGCGACGACAAGGAGCATTGAGCCATGGGCAATCGCCTGTCGAAGATCTACACCCGTACCGGCGATGCCGGAGAAACCGGCCTCGCCGACGGTCGCCGCGTGCCAAAGCATCACCCGCGCGTGGAAGCCATGGGCGCCGTGGACGAGTTGAACAGCCACCTCGGCCTGCTGCTGGCCGGACTGCACGAAGCGCGCAGCAGTGCGCTGGAAGAGGTGATCGGCGTATTGGCGCCGATCCAGCATCGGTTGTTCGACCTCGGTGGCGAGTTGGCGATGCCGGAATACCGTGCGCTGAACGATGCCGAAGTGGAACGCCTGGAAACAGTGATCGACCGCTGGAACGAAGAGCTCGGGCCGCTGAAGAACTTCATCCTGCCCGGCGGTTCGCGCCTGGTCGCCCTCGCCCACCTGTGCCGTGCCCAGGCGCGCAATGCCGAGCGTCGCTGCCAGCAGCTCAACGCCGAGGAGCCGCTGGAAGGTACGGGGCTGCGCTACCTGAACCGACTATCCGACCTGCTGTTCGTCGCCGCGCGCTTCATTGCCCGCCGCCAGGGTGTCGAAGAGATTCTCTGGCAGGCCGCTGAAAAGCCCGCCTGAGCCCCCCATCCTCCAATCCGGCACCGAGAGGTGCCGAACCTGTAGGAGCGAGCTTGCTCGCGAATCGCCCAAGCACCTTAGCCCGGCCTGTTCGCGAGCAAGGGCTAGGCGCCCCCTCGGTCCTACGAAGATCCTTCAGCTCGACGGTTGATCGGCCTTCGGCCAGAACGCGCGAATCCCCGCCACGCCCTGGGCTCCGGCCTGCCAGGCACGTTCCAGGTCCTGCGGACCGACGCCGCCGAGCAGGAACACCGGCTGGTTGAAGCCATCGATCAGCTCCGCTGCCGTTTCCCAACCCAGCGCAGGCTCGCCCGGATGGCTCTCGGTGGGCTGCACCGGCGACAGGGTGACGAAATCCACGCCCATGCGGGTAGCCAGTTCCAGTTCCTCGGCGCTGTGGCAGGAAGCCGCAAGCAGGCGCTCACGCGGGAACGGCCTACCATTGGGGGCATATTTGCGCAGTTGCTCGGCGGTCAGGTGCCAGCCGGCTGCCGGGAAGTCCCCCAGCCACTCCAGCGGCCCCTTGAGCATCAACTGCGCCTTGCCAGCGCACAGGCCCTGCACATCCACCGCGAGGTCACGGTACTCGGGGCTGTACATGTTCGGCGCACGCAGCTGGATCAGGCGGATACCGCTAGCGACAGCGGCGCGCACGCCCTGCACCAACTGGGGAATTTCCAGGCCGTCGGGGGTGATCAGGTAACGATCGGGCAGGCGCGCGGCCTGCACGATGGGCTCGTTGGCGGCAGGAAACTCATAATCCGGCAGATCGCGCGGAGCGACCCAGGCCAGCGGCTGGCCCTCGGCACCGTGGGGCGCGCCGGAGAATGCGGAGACCTCCCAGACATCCAGCAGCACGTGCTTGTCACTGTAGTCGTGCTGTACACGGATCAGCGGGCGCGCCTGTTCGACATCGATGCCCAGCTCTTCCTTCAGCTCGCGAGCGAGGGCAGCCTGAACGGCCTCGCCCTCCTCCACCTTGCCACCGGGAAACTCCCAGAGGCCGCCCTGGTGCTTGTCGTCCGGACGGCGGGCGATCAACACCCGGCCATCGAGTCCGCGAATCACGGCGGCGGCGACATGTACTCGTTTCACAGTGCTACTCCTCAATCCGATTCAGGCAGGGCCCGCGCAGAGGGACATTCTACCGTCATTGACCGGCGGCATCAGGCACGTTCGACCATCGCCGCGTCGAGCCAGGGACGGAAGGCTGGCCAGGCGTAGATCGCATCGACGTAGTTCTGCGCGTCCATCGGCAACGTCACACAGTAGCTGCGCAGGCGCGTGGCTACCGGCGCGTAGAAGGCATCGGCGATGCTGGCATGGCCGAACAGGAACGGGCCGTCCTGGCCGAACTGCCGGCGGCACAGCGCCCAGAGCTCGACGATGCGGGCGATATCCGCCGTCACGGCTTCAGGTATCTCGGCCAAGGGCTGGTTGCGCTGGAGGTCCATGGGCATGTTCGAGCGCAGCGCCATGAAGCCGCTGTGCATTTCGGCGCAGACCGTACGTGCCAGGGCGCGGGCCGCTTCGCCACGGGGCCAGAGGTGGGCTTCGGGGAAACGTTCGGCGAGGTATTCGGCGATCGACAGGGAATCCCAGATCAACCCGTGCTCGCACTTGAGCGCCGGCACCTTGCCGCTGGGCGAATGCTCGCGGATGCGCCGCGCGGTGTCCTGGCCACCCAGGGGAATGAGGATTTCCTCGAACTCGGCGCCGGTGAGCTGCATGGCCAGCCAGCCGCGCAGAGACCAGGAGGAGACGTTCTTGCTGCCGATGATCAGGGTGAGGGACATGGACGCGATGCTCCTGGAGGTCAATCAGGAGACCTTAGAGTGCGACAGCCATGAAAACAAATTCCCGATTTTCATCGACTCATGAAAATCGGGAATGCGAAGGGAGCGGCTGCAAGCTTCAGGCTTCAGGCTTCAGGCGAAGACCAGCGCGCTCTTGCCTGCAGCTTGCAGCCTGGAGCCACCGTCAGGTCCGATATTCCGCGTTGATCTTCACGTACTCGTGGGACAGGTCGGTGGTCCAGATGGTCTCGCTGCAGGTGCCACGGCCAAGATCGATGCGGATGGTGATCTCCTCCTGGGCCATGACCCTGGCGCCCTGGTCCTCGGTGTAGCTGGCGGCACGGCCGCCACGGCTGGCGATGGCGACATCGTCCAGGTACACGTCGATCAGGCTGACATCCAAGTCCGGCACGCCGGCACGGCCGACGGCGGCGAGGATGCGCCCCCAGTTCGGGTCGGACGCGAACAGCGCGGTCTTGATCAGCGGCGAGTGGGACACGGCATAGCCAACGTCCAGGCACTCCTGGTGGGTTGCGCCGCCATTTACCTGCACGGTGACGAACTTGGTGGCGCCTTCGCCATCGCGGACGATGGCTTGTGCCAGCTCCATGGAAACTTCCAGCACGGCCTGCTTCAGCGCGGCGAACAGCGCGCCAGTGGCGGCAGTGATCTCCGGCAGTGCAGCCTGGCCGGTGGCGACCAGCATGCAGCAGTCGTTGGTGGAGGTGTCGCCATCGATGGTGATGCGGTTGAACGACTTGTTCGATGCATCGCGCAGCAGGTCCTGCAACACGCCCTGGGCAACCTTGGCGTCGGTGGCAATGTAGCCGAGCATGGTCGCCATGTTCGGCTTGATCATGCCGGCGCCCTTGCTGATGCCGGTGACGGTGATGGTCACGCCGTCGTGCTCGAACTGGCGGCTGGCGCCCTTGGGCAGGGTGTCGGTGGTCATGATGCCGGCAGCGGCGTCGGCCCAGTTATCCACAGAGAGGTTGGCCAGTGCGGCGGGCAGCGCGGCTTCGATCTTCTCGACCGGCAGCGGCTCGCCGATCACGCCGGTGGAGTACGGCAGCACGGCGTTTTCCGGCACGCCAGCCAGCTCGGCCAGCTTGGCGCAGGTGCGGGTGGCGTTGGCCAGGCCCGACTCGCCGGTACCGGCGTTGGCATTGCCGGTGTTGGTCAGCAGATAGCGCACCGGGCCGAGGAAGCGCTTGCGCGCCAGGATCACCGGGGCGGCACAGAAAGCATTGGTAGTGAACACACCCGCTACGGTAGAGCCTTCGGCACAACGCATCACCACGATGTCCTTGCGGCCGGGTCGCTTGATGCCGGCGGAGGCGATGCCGAGTTCGAAACCGGGGACCGGGTGCAGGGTGGACATGGGGCCGAGACCAACAGCCATGTGGCGCGCTCCTATCTAGTCAGTGAATCTACGAATCAGCGATTCAGATGAGAAAAACGCCGCGAGCGGCAGGGCCGGTCGCGGCGTTGGTATCAAGGTCGGGGAGGTTATTCCACCTGACCGTGGCAGTGCTTGTACTTCTTGCCCGAACCACAGGGGCACGGCTCGTTGCGGCCGATCTTCGGTTCGTTGCGGATGGGCTCCATCGGCACCACATTGTCAGCCGGCACTTCACCGTCTTCTTCCGGCTCGCTGGTGACCTGGTCCATGGACGGCGCGGCGGCATGCTGGAACTGCATGCGCTTGGCCATTTCCTCGGCCTCGCGGCGCAGGCGTGCCTCTTCCTCGGCCGGGTCTTCGCGGCGAACCTGAACGAAGGACAGGACGCGGATGGTATCCCGCTTGATGGAGTTCAGCAGTTCCTGGAACAGGTTGAAGGACTCGCGCTTGTATTCCTGTTTCGGGTTCTTCTGCGCGTAGCCACGCAGGTGGATACCGTGGCGCAGGTGATCCATGGTGGACAGGTGGTCCTTCCACAGGTCGTCCAGCACGCGCAGCAGCATCTGCTTCTCGAAGGTACGCAGGGCCTCGGCGCCCGCCATGTCTTCCTTCTCGTTGTAGGCTGCGACCAGCTCGGTGAGGATCTTCTCGCGCAGGGTTTCTTCGTAGAGCTTCTCGTCCTCGTCCAGCCACTGCTGGATCGGCAGCTTGAGGCCGAAATCGCTGTACAGCGCAGCTTCCAGGCCAGCCACATCCCACTGCTCGGGCAGCGACTGCGGCGGAATGTGTTCGCTGACGGTGTTGTTCAGGGTCTCTTCGCGGAACTCGATGATGGTCTCGCCAATGTTGTCGGCCGCGAGCAGGGTGTTGCGCATGTGGTAGATCACCTTGCGCTGCTCGTTGGCGACGTCGTCGAACTCCAGCAATTGCTTACGGATATCGAAGTTGCGGCCTTCGACCTTGCGCTGGGCCTTTTCGATGGCGTTGGTCACCATGCGGTGCTCGATCGCCTCGCCCGGCTGCATGCCCAGGGCCTTCATGAAGTTCTTCACCCGGTCGGAGGCGAAGATGCGCATCAGGTGGTCTTCCAGCGACAGGTAGAAACGGCTGGAACCCGGGTCGCCCTGGCGACCGGCACGGCCGCGCAGCTGGTTGTCGATACGGCGGGATTCGTGACGTTCGGAGGCGATCACATGCAGGCCGCCCGACTCGATGACCTGCTGGTGGCGCTTCTGCCAGTCGGCCTTGATCTGCGCGACCTGCTCGTCGGTTGGGTTCTCCAGCGCGGCGACTTCCACTTCCCAGTTGCCGCCCAGCAGGATGTCGGTACCACGACCGGCCATGTTGGTGGCGATGGTGACCGAACCCGGACGACCGGCCTGGGCGATGATCTCGGCTTCCTTCTCGTGGTACTTGGCGTTCAGTACCTTGTGCTCGATGCCGGCGTTCTGCAGCAGTTGCGAGACGTACTCGGAGGTCTCGACCGAGGCGGTACCCACGAGGATCGGACGGCCCAGCGCCTGGCACTGTTGCACGTCGGTGATGATGGCAGCGTACTTCTCGTCCTGGGTCAGGTAGACCAGGTCGTTGAAGTCCTTACGGGCGACCGGACGGTGGGTCGGGATCACCACCACGTCCAGGCCGTAGGTCTGGCGGAACTCGAAGGCCTCGGTGTCGGCGGTACCGGTCATGCCGGCCAGCTTGGTGTAGAGGCGGAAGTAGTTCTGGAAGGTGGTCGAGGCCAGGGTCTGGCTCTCGGCCTGGATCGGCAGGTTTTCCTTCGCCTCGATGGCCTGGTGCAGGCCCTCGGAGAGGCGGCGGCCCGGCATGGTACGGCCGGTGTGCTCGTCGATCAGCAGGACCTGGTCGCCCTGGACGATGTATTCCACGTTGCGGTGGAACAGGGTGTGGGCGCGCAGCGCAGCATAGACGTGAGTCAGCAGGCTGAGGTTGTGCGCCGAGTAGAGGCTCTCGCCCTCGGCCAGCAGGCCGTTCTGGGTCAGCAGCTCTTCGACGTAGGCATGGCCCTGTTCGTTGAGTTCGACCTGGCGGGTCTTCTCGTCGATGCTGTAGTGGCCCTGCTGGGTCACCTGGCCTTCGACTTCCTCGACGTGGCGCTTCAGGCGCGGGATCAGCTTGTTGATCTTGATGTACAGCTCGGAGCTGTCTTCGGCCTGGCCGGAGATGATCAGCGGAGTCCGCGCCTCGTCGATGAGGATGGAGTCCACTTCGTCGACTACGGCGAAGTTCAGCTCGCGCTGGAACTTGTCTTCCAGGCTGAACGCCATGTTGTCGCGCAGATAGTCGAAGCCGAATTCGTTGTTGGTGCCGTAGGTGATGTCGGAGGCGTAAGCAGCACGCTTCTCTTCCGGCGGCTGGAACGGGCTGACGATACCGACGGTCAGGCCGAGGAATTCATACAGCGGACGCATCCAGTTGGCGTCGCGGCGGGCCAGGTAGTCGTTCACGGTCACCACGTGCACGCCTTTGCCAGCCAGGGCGTTCAGGTAGACGGCCAGGGTACCCACGAGGGTCTTGCCCTCACCGGTACGCATCTCGGCGATCTTGCCTTCGTGCAGAGTCATGCCGCCGATCAACTGGACGTCGAAGTGACGCATGCCCATCACGCGCTTGCCGGCCTCACGGGCGACGGCGAAGGCTTCCGGAAGAATCTGGTCGAGAGTCTCGCCCTTGGCGACGCGTGCCTTGAACTCTTCGGTCTTGGCCTTCAGTTGCTCGTCGGAAAGCGGGACCATCTGGGGCTCGAGTGCATTGATGGCCTGAACCTGCTTGGCCATGCGCTTCACTTCGCGCTCGTTCTTGCTTCCAAAGAGTTTTTTCAACAAAGGCGCAAACATATCGACTGGGTCATCCGAACTGGAGAATTGGAGGGCTGCCCGACTGGCTGGCCGCGGCGCGGAACGGCAATGAAGCGGGCATTCTACCCGGAAACTTCCGGGAAAAAAGTGCCGAAGTCATCCTCCGAAGCTTCGCATTCTGCGAGCGCCGGAGCAATGCATGGGCCGACAACTTTGAATCCGAGTGGGTGATATGGTGACGCACGGGAGGAACTTCAAGGGCCGACGGTGGCATCTGGCCCAGACAGCATCTGTTACCATCCTTCTTCATTCATTCCCGGTTGCTCTTCATGGCCTTCCGCCCCCTGCCCGCCAAGGCGATGACCAAGCTGCTGCGCGAAGCCAGGCCGCTGCAGTCGCTGTTCGCCGAGGCGCAACGCCTCTCGCGCCTGCAGGAATTGCTCGACTCGCAACTGCAGCCCGCCGCGCGCCCCTATTGCCGCGTCGCCTCCTGGCGTGAAGGCAGCCTGCTGCTGGTCGTCACCGACGGACACTGGGCCACACGCCTGCGCTACCAGCAGAACCGCCTGCTGCGGCAACTGGCTGCATTCGAGGAGTTCCGGGGGCTGGCGCGCATCCTGTTCAAGGTGCAGCCGACAACGCAAGCACCGGTGCGGGTAAACACCAACCGGATCAGCGAATCCGCCTCCGCCACCCTCCATGAAGCCGCCGAAGGCATCAGCAATCCGCAACTCAAGGCCGCCCTCGAGCGCCTCGCCAGCCGCCGTAAACCGCCGGAATCGGGCGAGGAATAATCTGCAGGCATAAAAAAAGGCCACCCGAGGGTGGCCTTTGAAGTTGTAGCTGAAAGGAGGAGGTTTCCTTATACGGCCGCGGCGGGTCGCATATAGGAGATCGGCGCGGTCTTGGCGTCCTCGAAGGTCACCACTTCCCAAGCGTCCTTGTCTGCGATGAGGGTACGCAGGAGACGGTTGTTCAGGGCGTGACCGGACTTGTAGCCGATGAACTCGCCGATGAGGCTGTTACCCAGCAGGTACAGGTCACCAATGGCGTCCAGGATCTTGTGCTTGACGAACTCGTCCTCGTAACGAAGACCGTCTTCGTTGAGCACTCGATACTCGTCGACCACGATGGCGTTCTCCACGCTGCCACCCAGAGCCAGGTTCTGCGAACGCAGCATCTCGATGTCGCGCATGAACCCGAAGGTACGGGCGCGGCTGACTTCCTTGACGAAGGAAGTACTGGAGAAATCCACCACGGCTTTCTGGGTGCGACCACGGAAGACCGGGTGATCGAAATCGATCTCGAAGCTCACCTTGAAGCCGTCGAACGGAACGAAGGTAGCGCGCTTGTCGCCCTCTTCCACCGTTACTTCGCGCTTGATGCGGATGAACTTCTTGGCCGCTTCCTGCTCTTGCAGGCCGGCGGACTGGATCAGGAATACAAAGGGACCCGCGCTGCCGTCCATGATCGGTACTTCCGACGCGGACAGCTCGACATAGGCGTTGTCGATACCCAGGCCGGCCATGGCCGAGAGCAGGTGCTCCACGGTATCCACCTTGATGTCACCCTTGATCAGGGTGGTCGACATGGTGGTTTCGCCGACGTTCGAAGCCCGGGCGGGAATTTCCACCACGGGGTCGAGATCGGTCCGGCAGAACACGATGCCAGTATCGACGGGAGCCGGCTTCAGGGTCAGGTAAACCTTTTCCCCGGAGTGCAGGCCGACACCGGTCGCCCGGATGATGTTCTTCAAGGTGCGTTGTCTGATCATGGCTTTGGCCGCTTTCGCGCAAGTTGCGAACTGTTGTCAACAATGGGCGGCGATGATAGCAGAACCGCCCTTTGCTGAACACCAATCACATTGATACTCCTGATAAATCGACTCAATCGGCTTGACGACGCAGGAAGGCCGGGATGTCCAGGTAGTCCAGATCATCCTGCGGGTTCAGCTTGGCCGCGGTGGCAGCGCCGCCGTGGCTCTGGTTGCGCATGACGGTCGGACGATCCAGGTCACGGTAGTTCACCGACTGCTGCTCGCGCTGAACCGGAGCCTGGGTGCTGACGGCCTGGGTCTGGACGGTGTTGTCGACGACCTTGACCGGCTTCTCCAGGCGCGCGCCCAGGCCAGTAGCGACCACGGTGACGTGCAGTTCGTCGCGCATGTCCGGATCGATCACGGTGCCCACTTTCACGGTGGCGTGCTCGGAAGCGAACTGCTCGATGATGTTACCCACGTCGGAGTACTCGCCCAGGGACAGGTCCGGACCTGCGGTGATGTTCACCAGAATGCCGCGGGCGCCCTGCAGGTTGACGTCTTCCAGCAGCGGGTTGCGGATCGCCGCTTCGGTCGCCTCGCGAGCACGGTTCGGACCGCTGGCGCAGCCGGTACCCATCATCGCCATGCCCATTTCGCTCATGACAGTCTTAACGTCGGCGAAGTCGACGTTGATCATGCCCGGGCGCTTGATGATGTCGGAGATACCGCGAACGGCACCGGCCAGTACATCGTCAGCCTTGGCGAAGGCGGCCAGCAGGCTCGCGTCCTTGCCCAGGATGGTCAGCAGCTTTTCGTTCGGGATGGTGATCAGCGAGTCGACGCTTTCAGCCAGCGAGCGGATGCCCTCGTCGGCGATCTGCATGCGCTTGCGACCTTCGAACGGGAACGGACGGGTGACCACGGCCACGGTGAGGATGCCCATTTCCTTGGCAACCTCGGCGATGATCGGCGCAGCACCGGTACCGGTACCGCCACCCATGCCGGTGGTGATGAAGACCATGTCGGCGCCTTCCAGGACTTCGGCGATACGCTCGCGGTCCTCGATGGCGGCCTGGCGGCCTACTTCAGGGTTGGCGCCAGCACCCAGGCCTTTGGTCACACCAGGGCCGAGCTGCAGCACGGTGCGCGCGGCGATGTTCTTCAGCGCCTGCGCATCGGTGTTGGCGCAAATGAATTCGACGCCATCAACGTTGTTCTTGGCCATGTGGTTCACAGCGTTGCCGCCGCCACCACCTACGCCGATCACCTTGATGACTGCTGTTTGCGGGACGTTATCTACCAGTTCAAACATTTCCCCTCTCCTTCCTTTCTAGTTGTGTTGCCTACGTTTACCGCGGTGGTAAATCAGAAATTGCCCTGGACCCAGCGTTTGAGCTTTTCCAGTACCGGTGTCTTGGGTTCGTCGCTGCTGAAGCTGCTGCCGGACATCGAGATGCCGTCGGATTGCTTTTGCAGTCCGTACAGGAGCAGCCCCACACCGGTGGAATAGATTGGATTGCGCACGACGTCGGCCAGTCCCTTGACGCTGTGAGGCACACCCAGGCGCACCGGCATGTGGAAGATTTCCTCGGCCAGTTCGACGGCACCTTCCATCTTGGCGGTGCCACCGGTCATGACGATCCCGGCTGGAATCAGGTCCTCGTAGCCACTGCGACGCAGCTCGGCCTGAACCAGGGTGAACAACTCGTCATAGCGAGGCTCGACCACTTCGGCAAGCGCCTGGCGCGACAGTTCCCGCGGCGGACGATCTCCGACGCTGGGCACCTTGATGGTTTCGCCGGGGCCGGCCAGTTTGGCCAGCGCACAGGCATAGCGAATCTTGATTTCCTCAGCGTACTGAGTCGGGGTGCGCAGCGCCATGGCGATGTCGTTGGTGACCTGATCGCCGGCGATCGGGATGACCGCCGTATGGCGGATGGCGCCTTCGGTGAAGATGGCGATGTCGGTGGTACCGCCGCCGATGTCCACCAGGCACACGCCCAGCTCCTTTTCGTCCTCGGTGAGCACGGAGTAGGCCGAAGCCAGCTGCTCGAGGATGATGTCGTCCACTTCCAGGCCGCAGCGGCGCACGCACTTCTCGATGTTCTGCGCGGCGTTAACCGCACAGGTCACCACGTGCACCTTGGCTTCCAGGCGTACGCCGGACATGCCCAGCGGCTCGCGAACGCCTTCCTGGTTATCGATCACATAGTCCTGCGCCAGGGTGTGCAGTACACGCTGGTCGGCCGGGATGGCCACGGCCTGGGCCGCGTCCAGCACGCGCTCGATGTCCGCACCGCTCACTTCGCGGTCGCGGATCGCCACGATGCCGTGGGAATTCAGGCTGCGGATGTGGTTGCCGGCGATGCCGACGAAGGCCGAGTGGATACGGCAGCCCGCCATCTGCTGGGCTTCATCGATGGCGCGCTGGATCGATTGCACGGTGGACTCGATGTTCACCACCACGCCTTTCTTCAGGCCGCGCGACGGGTGCGTCCCGATGCCGACGATTTCCAGCTTGCCATCGGCCGCCACCTCGCCCACCAGCGCCACCACCTTGGAGGTGCCGATGTCCAGGCCGACGACCATTTTGCCGCTCTGCACGCTTGCCATGTTTATAGAAGTCTCCTCAACTCACTGCGCGGCGGTGGTCTGAGCCACCGTCGCTTCCGGCACCGGATCACGCCACGCCACGGCCAGGCCGTTGGGATAGCGCATGTCGATGCGGGCAATTTTCGTAATCTGGTCTTTCAGCGCCTTGTCGTAGATGGTCACGAACCGGCGAATCTGTTCTACCGCGTGATCGCGGCCCAGCATGATCTCCACGCCCTGGGCAGTGCCCAGGGTCCAGGCGCCACGCGAGCTCATGTCCAGGCTGGCAATGGTGAAGCCCAGCGGACGGAGCATCTGGCTGAGAATCTGGTACTGCTGCATCACTTGCTGCTGAGCGCGCTGCGGCCCGGAGAGGCGCGGCAGGTGCTCGTAGTTGGCCACTTCCCGCGGTGCAAAAGCCTGACCCTGATTGTTCAGCAAGGCTTCGTCACCCCAACGGGCGATGGGCAATTGCTCGTCCAGGCGAATAACCACCTGGTCAGGCCATACGCGGCGTACCTCGGCATGGGCGATCCAGGGCATCTGCTCCAGTTCCTGGCGCATACCGGCCAGGTCGATGGTGAAGAAGCTGGCCGAGACGTAGGGGCTGATCCGCTGTTGCACCGCTGCCTGGCTGATGTAGCTGAGGTCGCCCTCCACGCTGATCTTGGCGATCGGCCGGTCCGCATAAGGCAGCACGTATTGCGCGCCGTAGTAGGCACCGCCGCCGAGCACGCCCAGCACCAGAGGCCACAGCAGCACCTTCAGGAAACCGAAGCTGGGCTTGGGCATGCGGGCGCTGAGCGGCTCCTTGGCCACCAGACGGCTGGCGCCGCGCGGCACCGGCTTGCGTGCTGGGGCACGGCCGATTCCGGGATTCTGGTGACGAAGCTGCGCGCCGTTCATGACTTACCCCCTTGCCTCGACGCTGTCGGCAAGGATCGCCAGCACCAGTTGCTGGAAATCCAGGCCGGCCGCGCGCGCGGCCATGGGCACCAGGCTGTGGTCGGTCATGCCCGGTGCAGTGTTCACTTCCAGCAGCCAGAAGCGCCCCTGGGCGTCCTGCATCACATCGGTCCGACCCCAGCCCTGGATGCCGAGGGCATCGCAGGCGCGCGCGGTCAGGTCCTTGAGTTCCTGCTCCTTGTCGGCATCCAGGCCGCAGGGAATCTGGTACTGGGTATCGTTGGCCAGGTACTTCGCGTCGTAGTCGTAGAAGGTGTGCGGAGTACCCAGGCGAATGGGCGGCAGCACCTGGCCACGGAGGATCGCGACGGTGAATTCGGGGCCGCTGATCCACTGTTCGACGAGCACCTGCGGGTCGTATTTCGCGGCAGCGGCCCAGGCGGCGATCAGCTCCTGCTCGCTGTTCACCTTGGCCATGCCGATGCTGGAACCTTCGCTGGCCGGCTTGACGATCAGCGGGAAACCGAGCTTCGCCGCAGCGGTACGGCAATCGCCCTCGCTGGCGAGTACGGCATGGTCGGGCGTCGGCAGGCCGAGGCTCAGCCACACGCGCTTGGTGCGCAGCTTGTCCATGGCCAGCGCGGACGCCAGCACACCGCTGCCGGTGTAGGGGATGCCGGCGATTTCCAGCAAGCCCTGCATGGTGCCGTCTTCCCCGCCACGACCGTGGAGGATGATGAAGGCGCGGTCGATCTTCTCGCGGGTCAGACGCTCCAGCAGGTCGTCGCCCACATCGATGCCGAAGGCATCCACGCCGGCACCCTGCAGGGCCTGCAGGACCATGGCGCCGGACTTCAGCGACACCTCGCGCTCGGCGCTCTTGCCGCCGTAAAGCACGGCCACGCGACCGAAGGCGCGGGGCTCGAGGGCGGATTTGAGGGCGTCACTCATTGCTTGTTCCCCTCGGTGCCAGCAGCGGCGGCACCGAACATCGGATTCTTGATCAGTGCCGGAGCCAGCCCGCCGATATCGCCGGCGCCCTGGCAGAGCAGGATGTCGCCCGGACGCAGCAGCGGCTTGAGCAGCGAAGCGAGATCACCACCGCGCTCCAGGTAGATCGGGTCGAGTTGGCCGCGCTGGCGGATGCTGTGGCACAAATGACGGCTGTCAGCGCCGGGGATCGGCTCTTCGCCGGCCGGGTAGACCTCCATCAGCATCAGTACGTTGGCCTCGCCGAGCACCTGCACGAAGTCGTCGTACAGATCGCGGGTACGGCTGAAGCGGTGCGGCTGGTAGACCATCACCAGGCGGCGTTCCGGCCAGCCACCACGTACGGCCTTGATCACCGCCGCGACTTCGCGCGGGTGGTGGCCGTAGTCGTCGACCAGCATCACGCTGCCGCCTTCCACCTGCAGGTCGCCATAGACCTGGAAGCGCCGGCCGACGCCCTGGAAGCCGGACAGGCCCTGGACGATGGCTTCGTCGGAGATACCCTCGTCGGTAGCGATGACGATGGTCGCCAGGGAGTTCAGCACGTTGTGCAGGCCGGGCATGTTCACCGAGACGTCCAGCGGCTCGCGCTCGGGGCGCAATACGGTGAAGTAGGTGCGCATGCCTTCCTGGCGAATGTTGATGGCGCGGACGTCGGCGTCCTCGCTCAGGCCGTAGGTCACGGTCGGGCGGGCAACCTGCGGCAGGATTTCACGCACCACCGGGTCGTCCACGCAGACCACAGCCAGACCGTAGAACGGCAGGTTGTGCAGGAAGTCGACGAAGGTGCGCTTCAGCTTGTTGAAGTCGCCGCCATAGGTACTCATGTGGTCGGCGTCGATATTGGTGACCACCGAGACCATCGGCTGCAGGTGCAGGAAGCTGGCGTCGCTCTCGTCGGCCTCGGCCACCAGGTAGCGGCTGGTGCCCAGCTGCGCGTTGGTGCCGGCAGCGTTCAGGCGGCCGCCGATGACGAAGGTCGGGTCCAGGCCGCCAGCGGCGAATACCGAGGCGATCAGGCTGGTGGTGGTGGTCTTGCCGTGGGTGCCGGCAACGGCGATGCCGTGGCGGTAGCGCATCAGCTCGGCGAGCATTTCGGCGCGCGGCACCACTGGCACGCGACGATCCAGCGCGGCGGCGACTTCCGGGTTCGATTTGTTCACCGCACTCGATACCACCAGCACGTCAGCGCCGTCGGAGTTTTCCGCGCGGTGGCCGATGAAGATTTCCGCGCCGAACTTCTCCAGGCGCTCGGTAACGGGCGAAGCCTTGAGGTCGGAGCCGGAGACTTCGTAGCCGAGGTTGAGCAGCACTTCCGCGATACCGCACATGCCCACGCCACCGATGCCGACGAAGTGGATACGACGGATGCGCCGCATGGTGCGGGTGACGCCGGTGGGCTCTTTAACCACGGGCCACCTCCAGGCAGGCATCGACTACCGTGCGGGTAGCCTCGGGCTTGGCCAGGCTACGAGCGCGAGCGGCCATGCGGGTCAGGGAGTCGGGATGCATCAGTACCTCGGACAACTGCGCGGCCAGATCGGCGGCGCTGGTAGATTTCTGTGGCAGCAGGTGGGCCGCGCCCTCCCGCACCAGGAATTCGGCATTCTTGGTCTGGTGATCGTCAATCGCGTGGGGCAACGGCACCAGGAAGGACGGCAGACCGGCGGCGGTCAGCTCGCTGACGGTCAGCGCACCCGCGCGGCAGATCACCAGATCGGCCCAGACGTAGGCGGCGGCCATGTCTGCGATGAACGGAGCTACGTCCGCTTCGACCCCGGCAGCGCGATAACGCTCCGCCGTAATTTCGTCATGCTGACGACCGGCCTGATGGCGAATGGCCGGGCGAATCTCGGCCGACACCTGCGCCAGCGCCTCGGGCAGCAGCTTGTTCAGCGGCTCGGCGCCCAGGCTGCCGCCCAGCACCAGCAGGTTGACGCGACGGCCTTGCAACGGCGCGCGGGCGTCCTCCTCCAGGAACAACTCAACCCGCACCGGGTTGCCGGTGGTCAGGCGCTTGGCGCTGCTGTCGAAGGTATCCGGGAAAGCTTCGCAGACACGCTTGGCCAGCGGCGCGAGGCTGCGGTTGGCGGTGCCGGCAACGGCGTTCTGTTCATGGATCACCAGCGGCACGCCAGACAGCTTGGCAGCCAGGCCACCCGGGCCGGTGACATAGCCGCCAAGGCCGAGCACGCAGACCGGCTTGAGCTGGCGTACCACGCCCAGTGCCTGGAACAACGACTTGAGCAGATCGAACGGTGCGCGCAGCAGCGACTTGATGCCCTTGCCGCGCAGGCCACTGACGTTGATCAGGTGCAGCGGCAGGCCGGCCTTGGGTACCAGGTCGTTCTCGATGCCGCGCGGGGTGCCCAGCCAGTGCACGCTGTAACCGCGCGCCTGGAACTCACGGGCGCAGGCCAGGGCCGGGAACACATGTCCGCCGGTGCCGCCCGCCATGATCAGGACGTTACCTTTCATCGGCAAAGTCCTCTTCGCTGAATTCATATTCCTCGCTGCCCATCACGGTGCGGCGTTCCCATTCAATGCGCAGGAGCATCCCCAGGCAGGCACAGCAGATCACCAGCGAGCTCCCGCCGTAACTGAGGAACGGCAGGGTCAGGCCCTTGGTTGGCAGCAGTCCGACGTTCACCCCCACGTTGATCAGGAACTGGCCGATCCACAGGAAAGCCAGGCCGTAGGCGACGTAGGCGGAGAAGTACTGTTTCGACTGCTCGGCCCAGATACCGATGTACAGCGCGCGCAGGCTGACGAAGACGAACAGGCCGACGGTGGCCATGGCGCCAACGATGCCCAGTTCCTCGGCGAGCACGGCGAACACGAAGTCGGTGTGTGCCTCGGGCAGGTAGAACTGCTTCTGAATGCTGTTGCCCAGGCCCATGCCGGTCCAGCCACCACGACCGAAGGCGATCAGCGCCTGGCTGAGCTGGTAGCCCGCGCCGAACTGGTCGGCCCAGGGATCGGTGAAGTTGGTCAGGCGCGCCATCCGGTAAGGCTGGGTCTGGATCAGCAGCACCACGGCGCCAACCGCCAGCGCCACCATCAGACCGAAGCGGAACAGGCCCACGCCGCCGAGGAACAGCATCGCCGCAGCGGCGCCCATCATCACCACGGTGGCGCCGAAGTCCGGCTCGCGCAGCAGCAGGCCGGCCATGGGCAGCAGCACCACGAACGGCTTGAAGAAGCCCAGCCAGCTCTCGCGTACTTCTTCCTGGCGGCGCACCAGGTAACCGGCCATGAAGATCACCACGAAGACCTTGGCAATCTCCGAGGGCTGGATGTTGAACAGGCCGAAGCCGATCCAGCGCATGGAGCCGTTCACCTCGCGGCCGATGCCGGGGGTAATCACCATGACCAGCAGCACGAAGGCCACGGCCAGCAGCTTCCAGCCCCAGCGCTGCCAGGTTTCCATCGGCACCATCATGGTCACGCCGCAGGCGACGAAGCCGATGGCCAGGTAGATCAGGTGGCGGACCGAGAAGTACAGCGGGTTGCCGGACTGCGCCGCGGCGACTTCGGAGGATGCCGAAGTGACCATCACCAAACCCAGGCCGAGCAGCGCCAGGCAACCTGCCAGCAACGGGAAGTCGATATCGATGCCGTTGCGGCTGATCAGCGGGGACGGGTACGGGCGCAGGAAGGAGAACATCAGGCGAGCTCCTCCACGGCCTTGGCGAACAGGCGTCCGCGTTCTTCGTAGTTCTTGAACATGTCCAGGCTGGCGCAGGCCGGCGACAGCAGCACAGCGTCCCCCGGCAGGGCCAGGTCGGCGGCGTGCTCGACAGCCTCTTCGAGGGTATTCACGCGAACCTTGGGCACGGCATTGCCGATGGCGGCACTCACCAGCTCGGCATCGCGACCCAGCAGCACGACGGCACGGCAGTGCTGGGCAACGGGGCCACGCAGGTCATGGAAGTCGGCGCCCTTGCCGTCGCCACCGGCGATCAGCACCAGCTTGCCGTCAATATCGGCGCCCAGGCCTTCGATGGCTGCCAGGGCGGCGCCGACGTTGGTGGCCTTGGAATCGTCGTAGAAATTCACGCCATTGCGCTCGCGCACCCATTGGCAGCGGTGGGCAAGACCGGCGAATTCGCGCAGCGTCTGCAGCATCGGTTCGAACGGCAGGCCAACGGCGTGCCCCAGCGCCAGCGCAGCCAGGGCATTGGACTGGTTGTGCGCGCCACGGATCTTCAGTTCGCGGGCCGGCATCAGCTTGTCGAACTGGAAGGCCAGCCACTTCTCACCGTCTTCCTCGATCAGGCCGAAAGCCTTGAAGTCCGGCTTGTTGATGCCGAAGGTCCAGCACGGCACGTTGTCAGCGATCAGCGGGCGGCTCAGCGCATCGGCGCGGTTCACCACGACCTGCTTCGCGCCGTGGAAGATGCGGTGCTTGGCCAGGTGGTAGTCGGCCATGCCGTCGTAGCGGTCCATGTGGTCTTCGCTGACGTTCAGGCAGGTAGCGACCTCGGCGTTGAGGCGCTCGCAGGTCTCCAGCTGGAAGCTGGACAGCTCCACCACGTACAGCTCGACGTCGTCGGCCAGCAGATCCAGCGCCGGCGTGCCAAGGTTGCCGCCGACGGCGACGCGCTTGCCTGCGGCCTTGGCCATGTCGCCCACCAGGGTGGTGACGGTGCTCTTGGCGTTGGAACCCGTGATGGCGACGATCGGCGCCTTCGCGTGGCGCGCGAACAGGTCGACATCGCCGGACAGGCGTACGCCACGCGCAGCCGCTTCCACCAGCGCAGGCACACGCAGCGACAGGCCGGGGCTCACGTAGAGCTCCTGGGCGCGGCAGAGGAAATCGGCATCGAGGTCACCGCAGCGCACCTCGACCTGCGGATACTGCTCGCGCAGGGTCGCCAGCTCCGGCGGATTCGCGCGCGTATCAGCCACGGCAAACGGCACGCCCTGGCGCGCCAGGTAGCGCACCAGGGACATGCCGCTCTTGCCGAGGCCGACAACGATGCGGAATTGGTCGGAAGCGATCAGGCTCATGCTCGATCAGTCCTCAACGCAGTTTCAACGTGGCCAGGCCGATCAGCACGAGAATTACCGTGATGATCCAGAAGCGCACGATCACGCGCGGCTCAGGCCAGCCCTTGAGTTCGAAGTGGTGGTGGATCGGTGCCATGCGGAACACGCGCTTGCCGGTCAGCTTGAAGGAGGCGACCTGGATCACCACCGACAGGGTTTCCATGACGAACACGCCGCCCATGATGAACAGCACGATTTCCTGGCGGACGATCACCGCGATGGTGCCCAGCGCGGCGCCGAGCGCCAGCGCGCCGACGTCACCCATGAAGACCTGCGCCGGGTAGGTGTTGAACCAGAGGAAGCCCAGCCCGGCGCCGACGATGGCGCCGCAGAAGATGATCAGCTCGCCCGCGCCGGGAACACTCGGGATGAACAGGTACTCGGCGAATTTGATGTTGCCCGACAGGTAGCAGAAGATCCCCAGCGCGCCGCCGACCATCACGGTGGGCATGATCGCCAGGCCGTCGAGGCCGTCGGTCAGGTTTACCGCGTTGCTGGAGCCGACGATCACGAAGTAGGTCAGCACCACGAAGAAGATGCCCAGCGGGATCTCGACGTTCTTCAGCATCGGTACGATCAGGGTGGTTTCGACCGGCGTCTCGGCAGTCATATAAAGGAAGATCGCCGCGCCCAGGCCGAATACCGACTGCCAGAAGTACTTCCAGCGGCTCGGCAGGCCACGGGAGTTCTTCTCGATCACCTTGCGGTAGTCATCCACCCAGCCGATGGCACCGAACAGCAGGGTCACGGCCAGCACGACCCAGACGTAGCGGTTCGACCAGTCGGACCACAGCAGCGTGCTGATGCCGATGGCGGTGAGGATCAGCGCGCCGCCCATGGTCGGCGTGCCCTTCTTGGACAGGTGCGATTGCGGGCCATCGTTGCGCACAGCCTGGCCGATCTGGCGAATCTGCAGGGTGCGGATCATCCACGGGCCCAGCCAGAGCGACAGGGCGAGCGCGGTCAGCACGCTGAGGATGCCGCGCAGGGTCAGGTACTGGAAGACGCCGAAGCCCTTATAGAACTGTTGCAGGTACTCGGCGAGCAGCAGCAGCATTTAGTGAATCTCCTCGGAGGAACCACACAACGCCGCGACGACCTTGTCCATCGCCGCGCTGCGGGAACCCTTGATCAAAATGGTGGTTGTCGAAGCTTCTTCGGCCAGGGCATGGATCAGGCTGGCCTGATCGGCGAAGTGCCGGCCCGCGGAACCGAACGCCTGCACGGCGTGGCTCATCAGTGGACCGACTGCATACAGGGCAGCAACTTTGCCAATGGCGTAGGTTCCCACTTCGCGGTGGGAAGATTCCGCCCAGGCACCCAGCTCGCCCATGTCCCCGAGGACCAGGACGGTCCGGCCGGAAAAGCCGGCGAGTATATCAATCGCCGCGCAGATTGAAGCCGGGTTGGCGTTGTAGCTGTCGTCGATTACACGCATGCCATTCGTCGCCAGCTGGGCTGCGGCGCGCCCCTTGACCGGCTGCAGGTTCTGCAGGCCGGAAACGATCCCGACCAGCGGCACGCCAAGGGCGTGAGCGGCTGCGGCGGCGGCCAGCGCATTCGTGACGTTGTGCTCACCCAGCAGATTCAGCTGAACGGCAGCCTCGCCGGCAGGGCCCTGCAGGGTGAATCCCGGGCAACCACGAGCGTCACGCTTTACGTCGCTGGCGTGGAAGTCGGCGCGGGCATCGTGCAGACCGAAGCTGGAGACACGGCGGCCGGCAGCGCGGGCCTGCCAGGTATCGAAAGCCTTGTCGTCGCGGTTGAGGATGGCCACGCCATCGGCGGCCAGTCCTTCGAGAATCTCGCCCTTGGCCAGGACGATCTTGTCCTGGCCGCCGAACTCACCCACGTGGGCGGTACCGGCGTTGGTGATGATGGCGACCTGCGGGCGGGTCAGCGCGACGGTGTAGGCGATCTCGCCGACACGGTTGGCGCCCAGCTCGATGACCGCGCTTTTGTGCTCCGGGGCCAGCTGCAACAGGGTCAGCGGAGCGCCGAGGTCATTGTTCAGGTTGCCACGGGTCGCCAGGACATCGCCCTGGGTCCGCAGGATGCTGGCAAGCATCTCCTTCACGGTGGTCTTGCCACTGGAACCGGTGACGGCGGCGACACGCCCGGTAAAGGCGGCACGGTTCAACGCGCCGAGCTGACCCAGCGCGATACGGGTATCTTCCACGACCAGCTGCGGCAGCGGCGCACCGGCAACTTCACGCTCGACCAGAGCGGCAACCGCGCCCTTGGCAGCGACGTCAGCCAGGTAGTCATGGCCGTCGAAGCGCGGACCGGTCAGGGCAATGAACAGTTGGCCGGGCGCGATGGCGCGGCTGTCGGTGCTCACGGCAGCGAACGTGACATCGGCACCGACCACACGGCCTTGCAGCGCGCCAGCGACTTCGTTGAGCGACAGGGGCTTAAGCACGCTTCACCTCCCAGGCAGCCAGCGCCTTGGCGGCTTGATCCAGATCGGAGAACGGATGGCGTACGCCGTCGATCTCCTGGTAATCCTCGTGTCCCTTGCCAGCCAGCAGCACGACGTCATCGGCGCCGGCAGAAGCGATCAGGCGGGCGATCGCCTCACCCCGACCGGGGACGAACTCGACCACTTCGGGCTTGGCAAAGCCGGCACGGATGTCGGCGATGATCGCCTCGCTCTTCTCGGTGCGCGGGTTGTCGTCAGTGACCAGCACACGATCGGCGTGCTGCTCGGCGATCTGCGCCATGATCGGGCGCTTGCCACTGTCGCGATCGCCACCGCAGCCGAACAGGCAGAGCAGCCGACCATGTGCGTGCGGACGCAGGGCCAGCAGGACTTTCTCCAGCGCATCCGGGGTGTGGGCATAGTCCACAACCACCAGCGGCTTGTCGCCGCCGCCCAGGCGTTGCATGCGACCAATGGGGCCTTCCAGCTGCGGGAGCACCTTGAGTACGTCGCCCAGGGGGTAGTCCAGGCCCAGCAGCGCGCCGACCACGGCCAGCAGGTTGCTCAGGTTGAACCTGCCCAGCAGCGAGCTGCGCAGCAGGCCTTCGCCCTGCGGGGTGACGATCTGCGCCTGCACGCCCGCATCGCTGAAGATGGCTTCGCGGCAATAGATGTAGGCCGACGGGTCGCTCAGGCTGTAACCGATCAGGCGCGACTCACGAGCCTCGGCAGCCAGTTGGCGGCCGAAGTCGTCGTCCAGGTTGATCACCCGGCAGCGCAGCCCCTGCCAGGCGAACAGCCTGGCCTTGGCGGCGCCATAGGCTTCCATCGAGCCGTGGTAGTCCAGATGGTCGCGGGACAGGTTGGTGAACACCGCCACGTCGAAGCCCAGCGCCGCGACGCGGCCCTGCTCGAGGCCGTGGGACGACACTTCCATGGCCACGGCTCTGGCGCCGGCCTGCTTCAGGCGTGCCAGGGTGGCCTGCACCGTGAGCGGGTCAGGCGTGGTGTGGCGGCCGCTTTCCAGCGCGCCGTAGAAACCAGTGCCGAGGGTGCCGACGATGCCGCAACGCTCGCCGAGCAGGTCCAGCGCCTGGGCCACCAACTGGCTGACACTGGTCTTGCCGTTGGTGCCGGTCACGCCAACCAGATCGACACCACGGCTCGGCTCGCCATAGAAGCGCCCGGCAATCGCGGACAACTGTTTGGCGAGGCCCTTGATGGCGATCATCGGTACATCGCTGGGCGGCAGATCGATCGCGCCTTCAGCCTCATAGGCGACGGCGGCAGCTCCCAGGGAAAGCGCAGCGGCGATGTGCGCACGGCCATCCTGGCGACCACCCGGCACGGCCAGGAACAGGTCGCCCGGCTTGACCGTACGGCTATCCAGGGTCAGTTCGCGAATCAGTTCGCCGCTTTCCGCCTGGGGCAGCAGCTGGTTCAGGCTCATCGGCATCAGCCACGCCCTCCTTTGGCAGCGGGCGCAGCATCAGCTTGTTGCTGCGGAGTCGCCGTCGGCAGGTTGTCCGGCGGCACGTTCATCAGACGCAGGGTGCCGGACATCACCTTGCTGAACACCGGCGCGGAGACCAGACCACCGAAGTAGCCGGCCTTGCTGGGTTCATCGATGACCACCACGGCGACGAAGCGCGGATTGCTCATCGGCGCGAAGCCGGCGAACAGGGAGCGATAGGAGTTTTCGGCATAGCCCTTGGTGCCCGTCGCCGTCTTGCGCGCGGTACCGGATTTGCCAGCCACGTGATAACCCGGCACCTGAGCGCGGAATACGCCGTTGGGCGCTTCGATCACCTGCTGCAGCATGCCCTGCATGGTCTTGGCGACCGGCTCGGGAATGACCTGGGTAGCGTCGGGCTGGCGGTCCGCGCGGACCATGGTCAGCGGCACGCTGCGGCCATTGTTGGCCAGCGCCGCATAAGCATGGGCCAGCTGGATGGCGGTGACCGACAGGCCATAGCCGTAGGACAGCGTGGCCGTCTCGGCCTTGCGCCACTCGCGGTAGTTCGGCAGATTGCCGACGCGCTCGCCAGGGAAGCCCAGGCCGGTGTCCTGGCCGAGGCCGACTTTCTGCATCAGGCTGTAAATGGCTTCGCCGCCGATATCGAAGGCGACCTTGCTCATGCCCACGTTACTGGAACGGATCAGGATGCCGGTCAGGTCCAGCACCGGACCTTCGGTGCGGGACACGTCACGAATGGTGTAGCGACCGATCTGCAGGGTGCCCGGATAAACCTCGACCTTGTCGGTGGGTTTCCAGCGGCCGGTTTCCAGCGCCGCGCTCATGGAGAACGGCTTCATGGTCGAGCCCGGCTCGAACACGTCGATCATGGCGCGGTTGCGCATCATCGCCGGCTGCAGGTTACGGCGGTTGTTCGGGTTGTAGGTCGGCTGGTTGGCCATGGCCAGCACTTCGCCGGTCTTCACGTCGAGGATCACCAGGCTGCCAGCCTTGGCGCCATTCTCCACCAGGGCGTTGCGCAGCTCGCGGTTGGCGAGGTACTGCAGGCGCAGGTCGATGGAAAGCGCGAGGGTCTTGCCGGCCTTGGCGTTGCGGGTAACCTGCACATCGCGGATGAGGTGGCCACGACGGTCCTTGAGCACCTGGCGCTTGCCCGGCACACCGGCCAGCCAGCTGTCGAAGGCCAGTTCCACGCCTTCGCGGCCACGGTCGTCGACGTCGGTGAAGCCCACGACCTGCGCAGCGACTTCGCCGGAGGGATAGAAGCGGCGGAATTCCTCGACCGAGTAGACACCCGGGATGCGATGGGACTTCACCTGGGCCATCACGGCCTCGCCCTGCTCTGGGGTCAGGCCGCGCACCAGGTAGATGAATTCCTTGTCGGCGTTCGCCTCCAGACGCTCCGATAGTGTCGCCTTCGGCTGACCGAGGGCGTCGGCGAGGAAGCCCCACTTCTCGCGCTCGAGCACCAGTTCCTTGGGGTTGGCCCAGAGGGTGGCGACCGGCGTACTGACCGCCAGCGGCTCGCCGTTGCGGTCGGTGATCAGCCCACGGTGCGCGGGGATGGAGATGTGCCGCACGCTGCGCGCATCACCTTGCCCCTTGAGGAAGTCATGATCGATGACATGCAGGTCGACGATTCGCCAGGCGATCGCCGCCACCATCGCCAGCAGCAGGACGATGACGACGCGGAAGCGCCAGGGGTAGCGAGCGCCGGCCAGGTCTCTCATGGCGCCACCATGATGATTTCAGTCGGATCGGGGACGCGCATTTTCAACTGGTCGGTCGCCAGCCCTTCGATGCGGCTATGGGCCGTCCAGGTGCTTTGCTCGAGGATCAGGCGGCCATACTCGGCCTGCGCCTTGTCGCGCACGCTGAGCTCGGTGTACAGCGAGTTGAGCAACTGGCGGTTCCAGTAGGCGCTGTAGGAGACAGAGATGGCCGAGAGCAACACACCGATGAACAGCAACAGCATGAAGAAGCTGCCGGTGGGCAGGCGCTTGGAGAAGAGACGACTCATCTCAGCTTCTCCGCGATGCGCATGACCGCGCTGCGCGAGCGCGGGTTGGCCTTGAGCTCTGCCTCGGAGGCGTAGACCGGCTTGCCGATCAGCTTCATGCGCGGCTCGAAAGGCTTGACCTGGATCGGCAGGTTGCGCGGCAGGTTGTCCGCCTCGCCCTTCACCTGCTTGCGCATGAACTGCTTGACGATGCGGTCTTCCAGCGAGTGGAAGCTGATCACCACCAGACGACCACCCACGGCCAGGCCTTCCAGCGCAGCTTCAAGGCCGCGCTCCAGATCGCCCAGTTCGTTGTTGATAAAGATGCGCAGGCCCTGGAAGGCACGAGTTGCCGGATTCTTGCCCTTCTCCCAGGCCGGATTGGCCTCGGTGACCACGGCCGCCAGGTCGGCAGTGCGCTCGAACGGTTTTTCCGCACGGCGCTGCACGATGGCACGAGCCATGCGCTTGGCGAAGCGCTCTTCGCCGTAATCCTTGAACACGCGGGCAATCTCGTCTTCCGCAGCCGTCGCAATCCACTGCGCAGCGCTGACGCCCTGATCCGGGTTCATCCGCATATCCAGCGGGCCGTCGTTGAGGAAGCTGAAGCCCCGCTCCGGGTCATCGAGTTGCGGCGAGGAAACTCCCAGGTCCAGCAGAACACCGTTCACGCTGCCTTGCAGGCCGCGCGCAGAGAACTCCTCAGCCATCTCGGCGAAGGACCTTTGCACAATGACGAAGCGGCCGTCTTCGGCCGCCAGTGCTTTTCCCGTCGCGATCGCTTGGGGGTCCTTGTCGAACCCGAGCAGTTGGCCGCCCGGGCCGAGCTTGCCAAGCAAGGCCCGGCTGTGCCCTCCCCTGCCGAAGGTGCCGTCCACATAGCGGCCGCCCTCCAGGGGGGCCAGCGCTTCGACGGCCTCCTCGAGCAGAACGGTGATGTGTTGGAAGGTACTGGTCACAGGCAGGCTCACAGAATAAGGTCGCGCAATTCGTCCGGCAGACCGCCGGGTTCTTTGATGGCTGCGAGGTCGGCCTCGGCAACCGCATTCCACTTGTCTTCGTCCCACAGCTGGAACTTGTTCAGCTGGCCGACCAGCATGGCTTTCTTGTCCAGGCCGGCGTACTCGCGCAGGCGTGGTGGAACGAGGAAACGCCCGGCGCTATCGAGCTCCAGGTCAACGGCATTGCCAATCAGCAAACGCTGCAGGCGCCGCGTCTCTTCACGCAGCGAGGGCAGTTCGCGCAGCTTGGCTTCGATGAGTTCCCATTCAGGGAGGGGGTAGACGGTGAGGCAGGTGTCGACGGCATCGATGGTGACGATGAGCTGGCCATTGCAACGCGAAACGAGCTCGTCACGATACCGACTCGGCATCGCGAGGCGCCCTTTGGCGTCGAGACTGATGGCGTTAGCTCCGCGAAACACGTCAGCGCTTCCCCTGTGGTTGGCTATCCATGCCTGTTGATCCCACTTTTACCCACTTCATACCACTTCCGCACACTATAGAAATCCGCGCTCCCCACCGTCAAGGCAAGTCGGAGGGGAAAAATCCTTACAGGACCGAGATTTAGCGTACTTTTGCGAGGTTCGGGGAGGGAATTTGACGCGCCAGAAAAGAGAAAAGCCCAGTGTTTTCAAAACACTGGGCTTTCATACTTAAAGTGATTTCTTAAGTTTGTAACTTCTTCCAGCCAGCGACAAATGGTCATGTGGGAAGAAGTGGAGAAAAAGAGCTGAGAGTCGATCTGTAAGCCGGGTTCTGTCGAGGACAGCCATTCCTCTGGGACATACATCACTGCATGCCTCAAGCGATCTACCCGAACCCAACGCGGGCCGCGCCAATGGGTTCCTATTTGATCTTGCTCCGAGTGGGGTTTACCTAGCCACGAACTGTTGCCAGCCGTGCGGTGCGCTCTTACCGCACCTTTTCACCCTTACCGGCGCTTGCGCGCTTAGGCGGTTATTTTCTGTGGCACTTTCCGTAGGCTCGCGCCTCCCAGGCGTTACCTGGCACTCTGCCCTGTGGAGCCCGGACTTTCCTCCACCCCGTGGTGGAACACCACGGAACAGCGACTGTCCAATCGACTCTCAGTCCGCAAGGTTAGCGGCTGACGACGCTCAGGACAAGCTCAAGCCTTGCCCTGGCGCTCCAGTGCGAGCTGATAAAGCTGATTCTTGCGCGCTCCGGTGATCTCCGCCGCCAGCGCCGCTGCGCGCTTGACCGGCAGCTCTGCCAGCAGCAGATCGAGCACTCGCAGCGTCTGCGCATCCACTTGCTCATCGCTCTCCGGCGCCGGTTTGCCGGCCACCAGCAGCACGCACTCACCCCGTTGCTGATTGCTGTCGGCCGCCACGAACTCGCGCAGATCGCCCAGCGGCAGCCCCTTCAATGTCTCGAAAGTCTTGGTCAGCTCGCGCGCCAGCAGCGCCGGCCGTTCGTCGCCGAAGATTGCCGCCATGTCCTCGATACACTCCAGCACACGGTGCGGCGCCTCGTAGAAGATCAGAGTGCGCGGCTCATCCGCCAGCGCCTCCAGGCGACCACGGCGACCGACTACCTTGGCCGGCAGGAAACCCTCGAAGACGAAACGATCCGACGGCAAACCGGCAGCAGAGAGCGCGGCAATCAGGGCGCATGCACCCGGCACCGGTACCACCGGAACACCCGCCGCGCGAGCCTGGCGCACCAGGTGGTAGCCGGGGTCGGAGATCAGCGGGGTACCCGCGTCGGAAATCAGCGCAACGTCTTCGCCGGCCTGCAGCTTGGTGAGGAAACGCCCACCCTGCTCCCGCTCGTTGTGTTCATGACAAGCCGTCAGCGGCGTCTCGATGCCGAAATGCTGCAGCAGTCGCACGGAGTGACGGGTGTCCTCGGCCGCAATCAGCGCCACGTCGGCCAGCACCTTGAGCGCACGGGCGCTGATGTCGTCCAGGTTGCCGATAGGGGTGGCCACCACATAAAGAGTGCCAAGTGTCACGTGCTGACCTCGCCGGAAGTATCTGAAAAAGCCGCATTGTATCCCGATTCCGGCAGCCGCCATCGCGTGACCCTCCCCGCTTCGGTACAATCGGCAGCTCTTTGAATGCGTTACGAGAAGCCCGATATGATCGCTCGTCTGCGTCCGCTATCCGCTCTGTTCCTGGCCGGCATGCTCGCCGCCTGTGCGTCCTCCCCGTCGTCCAATCTCGGCGAACTGCCGCGCACCCCGGACGCCAGCATCGAACAGCTGCTGCAGCAGGCCTCCACCGCAAAGCCGGACGAAGCTGCCGTGCTGCGCCTGTCCGCCGCCGACCTGGCCTATAAGCAGAAAGATCTCGGCCGCTCCACGCAGATCCTCGACCAGATCCCGATGGACAGCCTGAAGCCCGCCCAGCAGGTCTTCGCCAGCACCCTGCGCGCGCAGCTAGAACTGGCCCGCAACAAGACCAAGGCGGCCCTGAAGGCCTTTGACAACCCCAGTTTCCAGCGTCTGGGCGAAATGCCCGTGGACCTGCAGGCACGCGCCGGCATGGTGAAGTCGCTGGCCCT
Source organism: Pseudomonas sp. GD03903 (assembly GCF_029840045.1). Classification (NCBI taxonomy): domain Bacteria; kingdom Pseudomonadati; phylum Pseudomonadota; class Gammaproteobacteria; order Pseudomonadales; family Pseudomonadaceae; genus Pseudomonas; species Pseudomonas sp. GD03903. The sequence continues at coordinate 60,626 of NZ_JAOCBT010000010.1, forward strand.
GGCGGCCGACGGCCAGGCCCTGAGCGCCGCGCGCGAGCGGGTTTTCATCGACCCGCTACTCAACGCCGAGGCCAGCAAGGCCAACCATGAGGAAATCTGGAAACTGGTTTCCAGCCTGCCGCTCGATCAGATGCAGGCCAGCAGCAACGAAGGCGATCTGAACGGCTGGCTGGAACTGGCGCGCATCACCAAGTCATCCTCGACCCTGAAGGAACAGCAGTCGAACATCGACAACTGGGTCGCGCAGAACCCGGACCATCCGGCCGCCAAACAGCTGCCGGACGCCCTGACCAAGCTGAAGTCCCTGGCAGCCCAGCCGCTGAACAAGATCGGCCTGCTGCTGCCGCAGCAAGGCCAGCTGGCCTCCGTCGCCCGCGCCCTGCAGGACGGCTTCCTTGCCGCCCACTACCAGGCCCAGCAAGGCGGCCAGGCGCAGCCGGCCATCAAGCTCTACGACAGCACCCAGGTGCGCTCGCTGGACGAGTTCTACCGCCAGGCCCAGGCCGACGGCGTGCAACTGGTAGTAGGTCCGCTGGAGAAGAATCTGGTCAAGCAGATGAGCAGCCAGCCGCAACTGCCGATCACCACCCTGGCCCTGAACTACGCCGACGGCAACCAGGAGGGCCCTGCACAACTGTTCCAGTTCGGCCTGTCCGCCGAGGACGAAGCCCGCGAAGTCGCCAACCGCGCCTGGAATGACGGCATGCGCCGCGCCGTGGCCCTGGTCCCGCGGGGCGAATGGGGTGACCGCGTGCTCGCCTCCTTCAGCCGCAACTGGCAAGCCGCCGGTGGCACACTGATCGCTGCCGAGCATGTCGACCAGCCGGTAGAGCTGGCCCGCCAGATCGCCGACCTGCTGCAACTGCGTCAAAGCGAAGGCCGCGCCAAGCGCCTCCAGGGCGTCCTCGACAGCAGCGTCGACACCCAGCCATCGCGCCGCCAGGACATCGACTTCATCTTCCTCGCTGCCACTCCGCAGCAGGCCCGCCAGATCAAGCCGACGCTGGCCTTCCAGTACGCTGGCGACCTGCCGGTCTACGCCACCTCCAACCTGTACACCGGCGTGAACAACCCGGCCCAGGACCAGGACCTGAACGGTATTCGCTTCTGCGAAACGCCATGGCTGCTGAACCCGAATAACGCCCTGCGCCAGCAGGTCGCCACGCAGTGGCCGGCCGCCAATGGCAGCCTCGGCCGCCTGTACGCCATGGGCGCCGATGCCTACCAGCTGGCCCCGCGCCTGCCGGAGCTCAAGGCAGTGCCGAGCATGCAACTGGACGGCCTGACCGGCACCCTGAGCGTCAGCGCCAGCCAACGCGTGGAACGCCGCCTGCCCTGGGCCGAATTCAAGAACGGCCAGGTTCAGCCGCTGGAGAACAGCGGTATTTGATCGGCAACAGCCCCACCCAGAAGGCCGGGCGGCAGGCCGAAGCCGCCGCCCTGGCCCACCTGGAAGAGCATGGATTGCGTCTCCTGGCGCAGAACTGGACATGCCGCCGAGGCGAGCTCGATCTGGTCATGCTGGACGGCGATACAGTAGTATTCGTCGAAGTTCGCTCCCGCCGGCATTCCGCCTGGGGAGGAGCGCTGGAAAGCGTGGACTGGCGCAAGCGTCAACGCCTGACCATTTCCGCCGAACTCTTCCTGCAGCAGAACGCCCGCTGGAGCAGCCATCCCTGCCGATTCGACGTTGTCGCCATCGACAGTCGCGCCCCAGGCTCCGCAGGGCACTTGAACTGGATCCCCAACGCTTTTGACACCTGATCAGACGCCCGACGAAAGGTCACACCTGATGGACATGCAATCCCGTATCCGCCAGCTCTTCCATGCCAGCATCGAGACCAAGCAACAGGCTACCGAGGTGCTCATCCCGCATATCGAGCAGGCCAGCATGGTCATGGTCAATGCCCTGCTGAACGAGGGCAAGATCCTCTCCTGCGGCAACGGCGGCTCGGCCGGCGACGCCCAGCACTTCTCCTCCGAACTGCTGAATCGCTTCGAGCGCGAGCGCCCGAGCCTGCCTGCGGTCGCACTGACCACCGACAGCTCCACGATCACCTCGATCGCCAACGACTACAGCTACAACGAAGTTTTCTCTAAGCAGATCCGCGCCCTGGGCCAACCGGGTGACGTGCTGCTGGCAATTTCCACCAGCGGCAACTCGGCGAACGTCATTCAGGCCATCCAGGCCGCACATGATCGCGAAATGGTTGTCGTAGCCCTGACCGGCCGCGACGGCGGCAACATGGCATCGTTGCTGCTGCCCGAAGACGTGGAAATCCGCGTTCCGGCCAAGGTCACCGCACGCATCCAGGAAGTCCACCTGCTGGTCATCCATTGCCTGTGCGACCTCATCGACCGTCAACTGTTCGGGAGTGAAGAATGACCCGTACCCCTCTGATCGCAGCCGCACTGGCCGTGACCATGGCACTGGGTGGCTGCAGCAGTTTCGTCAGCGCCACCCGCGACAAACCGATCGACGATGACAAGGGCACCCGCACCCTTGGCAGCAAGATCGACGATTCGCTGATCGAAACCAAGGTGGCAGTGAACGTCGCCAAGGCCGATCCGGACCTCGACCGCAATTCCCACGTCGTCGTGATCAGCTACAACGGCGTGGTACTGCTGGCCGGCCAGACCCCGCGCGCCGACCTGAAGAACAAGGCTGAGCAGGCCGCCAAGGAAGTGCAGAAGGTCAAGACCGTGCACAATGAGCTGCAGATTCTGCAGCCCTCCTCCCTGGCTGCCCGCAGCAACGACACCTGGCTGACCACCAAGATCAAGAGCCAGATGCTCGCTGACGCGAACGTTCCCTCCACGCGCATCAAGGTCCTGACCGAGAACGGCATCGTCTACATGCTGGGCCTGGTTACCCGCAAGGAAGGCGATCTGGCCACCCAGGTAGTCCAGGGCGTGGACGGCGTGCAGAAGATTGTCCGCCTGTTCGAGTACATCGACTGACCGGAGCAGTTATTGCAGGCATGAAAAAGGCGACCCCAGGGTCGCCTTTTTTATTACTTCACCACCTTGAGACTCGGGCGGCCACTGGGGCGCGGCGGCTCGTCGGAAGGGCCGTCATCCGGCAGGTCCTCGTCATCGGTGGGCACCGGCGGCTCCAGGTCGAAGACCATGCCCTGGCCATTCTCCCGCGCATAGATGGCCATCACAGCCTGGGAAGGGATGTACAGGCCCTGGGCAACACCCCCGAAGCGACCCTCGAAGCTGACCGCGTCGTTGTCCATCTGCAGGTGGCGAACCGCGGTCGGGGAGACGTTGAGCACGATCTGTCCGTCACTGGCATAACCCGGCGGCACGCGCACGCCGGGATACTCGGAATTCACCAGGATATGCGGCGTGCAGCCGTTGTCGACGATCCACTCATAGAGGGCTCGCACGAGGTAGGGACGACTGGAGTTCATCATCAGGCTCCTTAGCGCATATCACGTTCGATAGAGGACAGGCTCGCACGGAAAGTTTCCCGCGCAAACTGTCGCTCCATATAGTCCAGCAAAGGCTTCGCCGGGCGCGGCAGCTCAATCCCCAGGATTGGCAGGCGCCAGAGGATCGGCAGCAGGCAGCAATCCACCAGGCTCAGCTCGTCACTGAGGAAGAATGCCTTGTCGGCAAACAATGGCGATACCCCCGTAAGGCTCTCACGCAACTCCTTGCGCGCCAAGGCTCGCTCGGCATCCTTGCGGCGGGTATCGAGGATACGATCCACCAGGCTGCACCAGTCGCGCTGGATACGATGGATCAGCAAGCGGCTGTTGGCGCGAGCCACCGGATAGACCGGGAGCAGCGGTGGGTGCGGATAACGCTCATCGAGGTACTCCATGACCACTGTCGACTCGTAGAGCGCGAGATCGCGATCCACCAGGGTCGGCAGGCTGCCGTAGGGGTTCACTTCAGCGAGCTTGGCCGGGATGTTGCCGGCAGGTACGTCGATGATATCGGCGACGACGCTCTTCTCCGCCAGCACCAGGCGCACGCGATGGCTGTAGTGGCAGGAAGGGTCGGAGAAGCAGGTGAGCTTGTTGATAGCGGCCATGCCGCGCGCCTCCTCGCAGGATTTTCTTGTGGGAGGTAGAAAAACGCACGCGCGCCCCGTAGGGCGCGCGCTTGTTACTACGACGGGTGGTGCTTAGTGCACGTCCTTCCAGTATTCGCGTTTGAGCAGGTAGGCGAATACGAAGAAGAAGGCCAGGAACAGCAGGACGTAGGTGCCGATACGGTGAGAGTCCAGCTTGTTCGGGTCCGACGAATAAGCCAGGAAGGTCACCAGGTTCTTCACCTTCTCGTCAAACTGAGCTTCGTTCAGTTGGCCGGACTTCGGCACGATGGTCAGCTGGTCGCAGGCCTCGTGGGTCAGCGGGGTACCAGTCAGAGGATCGTACTGCTTCTTGCCATCCTCGACGACCTGAACCTGTTTGCAACCGATGACCTGGCGGCCCTGCAGGCTGACCAGCACGTTCGGCATGCCGACGTTCGGGAAGACCTTGTTGTTCACGCCCCACGGACGCTTGGGATCTTCGTAGAACGAACGCAGGTAGGTGTACAGCCAGTCGGCGCCGCGTACGCGGGCTACCAGGGTCAGATCCGGCGGAGCAGCACCGAACCATACCTTGGCGTCAGCCGGCTTCATGCCGATGTCCATGTGGTCACCGATCTTCGCACCGGTGAACACCAGGTGGCTCATCATCAGCTCTTCCGGGATACCCAGATCACGACCAACACGCTCATAACGCTGGAACTTGGCGCTGTGGCAGCCCATGCAATAGTTGGCGAAAGTACGCGCGCCATCCTGCATGGCGGCCTTGTCGGTCAGGTCGATATCAACCTTGTCCAGGGCCGGGCCATGGCCTTCGGCAGCGAAGCCGAAGACAGGCAGCAGAGCCAGTACAAATGCAGCGAATTGCTTTTTCATCAGCCAGTCACCCTTTCCGGAACCGGTTTGGTTTTCTCCATCCGGGTGTAGAACGGCATCAGGATGAAGAAGGCGAAATACAGAATGGTGCACAGGCGCGACAGCGTGGTGCCCAGCGGGGACGGCGCTTGCGAACCGTAGTAGCCGAGGACAACGAAGGACACCGCGAAGATCACCAGCCAGATCTTGCTCAGCCAGCCCTTGTAGCGGATCGAGCGAACCGGGCTACGGTCCAGCCACGGCAGCACGAACAGCACGGCGATGGCGGCACCCATGGCGATGACACCCATCAGCTTGTCCGGAACGGCGCGCAGGATGGCGTAGAACGGCGTGAAGTACCACACCGGCGCGATATGGTCGGGGGTCTTGAACTGGTTCGCCATCTCGAAGTTGGGCTTCTCGAGGAAGAATCCGCCCATTTCCGGGAAGAAGAAGATCACGGTGCAGAAGACGAACAGGAAGACCACGACGCCAACGATGTCCTTGACGGTGTAGTACGGGTGGAACGGGATGCCATCCAGCGGAATGCCGTTCTCGTCCTTCTTCTTCTTGATGTCCACGCCGTCGGGGTTGTTCGAGCCGACTTCGTGCAGTGCCAGGATGTGCAGCACGACCAGGCCCAGCAGGACGATCGGCAGGGCGATCACGTGCAGGGCGAAGAAGCGGTTCAGGGTGATGCCGGAGATCAGGAAGTCACCACGGATCCACTGGGACAGATCTTCGCCGACGACCGGGATGGCGCCGAACAGCGAGATGATCACCTGGGCACCCCAATAGGACATCTGACCCCAGGGCAGCAGGTAGCCCATGAAGGCCTCGGCCATCAGGGCAAGGTAGATCAGCATGCCGAAGATCCACACCAGCTCGCGCGGCTTCTGGTACGAACCGTACAGCAGGCCACGGAACATGTGCAGGTAGACGACCACGAAGAACGCCGATGCACCGGTGGAGTGCATGTAGCGGATAATCCAGCCGTAATCTACATCTCGCATGATGTACTCGACGGAAGCGAACGCTTCTTCCGCCGACGGGGTGAAGCTCATGGTCAGCCAGATACCGGTGAGGATCTGGTTAACCAGGACCAGCAGTGCGAGGGAGCCGAAGAAGTACCAGAAGTTGAAGTTCTTCGGGGCGTAGTACTTGCTCAGATGGTCTTCCCACATCTTGGTCGCGGGGAAGCGGGCATCGACCCAAGCCATGAACTTGTTCATCAGGCTTTCTCCTGGTCCACACCGATGGTCAACTCATCACCATCCAGCGTATAGGGCGGAATCGGCAGGTTCAGGGGCGCGGGCTGTCCCTTGTAAACGCGGCCGGCAAGATCGTAATGGGAGCCGTGGCAGGGGCAGAAGTAACCGCCCTTCCAGTCCGGACCGAGATCCGCGGGAGCGACTTCCGGGCGGAAGGTCGGCGAGCAGCCCAGGTGAGTGCAGATGCCGACGATCACTGCCAGTTCAGGCTTGATCGAACGCAGCTTGGGATCGACGTAGGTTGGCTGTTCCGAAGCCTTGGACTCCGGGTCGGCCAGTTGTCCGTCGAGGGTCGGCAGAGCGTCCAGCATTTCCTTGGTGCGATGCACCAGGAATACCGGCTTGCCGCGCCACTCGGCCACGACCTGCTGGCCCGGCTCGATCTTCCCTACGTTGACCTTCACCGGCGCGCCAGCGGCCTTCGCCTTGGCACTGGGGAACCATGACCCCACGAACGGGACCGCAGCTCCGACCGCTCCTGCCGCACCTACCACCGAAGTGGCCGCGACAAGGAAGCGACGCCGGCCTGCATTCACGCCGTCATTACTCATTCAGTCGTCTCCCATCAGCTTCAAGCCTGTTCAAATCAGGCTTTTAAGTAAAAATTCGAGCCGCGCAAAAAATTCGCCAAATGGTAAAGAAAAGCCCTTGTGATGACAAGGTAATAGCCTGTTACGCAACCCCTGGAAGCCTTGCACGACGCGGCCTGCGCGGATGCGGCAAGGTGTCGCACGAACTTATTGAAGACATAAAAAAACGCCCAGTCCAAAGGATCTGGGCGTTTTTTTCGAAGCGTCGTATTAACGCTTGGAGTACTGCGGACGCTTACGCGCTTTACGCAGACCGACTTTCTTACGTTCAACTTCGCGAGCATCGCGAGTGACGTAGCCGGCTTTACGCAGCGAGCTGCGCAGGGTCTCGTCGTACTCGATCAGAGCGCGGGTGATACCGTGACGGATCGCACCGGCCTGGCCGCTTACGCCACCGCCAACGACGGTCACGTAGATATCGAACTTCTCGGTGTTCTCGGTCAGCTCGAGCGGCTGACGGACAACCATGCGAGCGGTCTCACGACCGAAGAACTGCTCGATGGAGCGGTTGTTGATGGAGATTTTGCCAGTACCCGGACGCAGGAAGACGCGAGCGGTAGCGGTCTTACGACGGCCAGTGCCGTAATTTTGAGTCGCCGACATAATGAGCTATCCCGTTAAATCTTCAGTTCTTGAGGCTGCTGAGCGGTGTGCGGGTGGTTGGCACCCTTGTACACTTTCAGCTTGCGGTACATGTCGCGGCCCAGCGGGTTCTTCGGCAGCATGCCTTTGACGGCAGTCTCGATAACACGCTCAGGAGCCTTGGCGATCAGCTTCTCGAAGTTGATCGACTTGATACCGCCCGGGAAGCCCGAGTGATGGTAGTACATCTTGTCGGTAGCTTTGGCGCCAGTGACACGAACCTGCTCGGCGTTGATCACGACGATGTAGTCGCCGGTGTCAACGTGCGGGGTGTATTCCGGCTTGTGCTTGCCGCGCAGGCGGGTAGCAATCTCGGTAGCCAGACGACCCAGGGTCAGGCCAGCAGCGTCGACGACGAACCAGTCGCGCTTAACAGTTTCTGGTTTCGCGGTATAAGTTTTCATTCGTTATAGCCTCAGGGGCCGCCTGAAAATAAGACGGCGAATCTTACTGGACAGTGGTTGCCTTGACAAGTCAAGGACAGCCGAAGACAGACACGAATTGGGGCTCGGGTCGGTGTGCGTCCGTAACGACTAGATGTATCAATCGGCAGGCTTTGGCATCCCCCACCGATGAAAGGCTGCGGAATTATGCAGATTCCGGCAGAATTTTCAACTGTATGACGCACATGTTTTCATGAGGAGACCCGCATGGAGTACCGCCCGCTCGGCCGCACCGAACTGAAAGTCAGCGCCCTCTGTCTGGGGACCATGACCTGGGGCGAGCAGAACACGCAGGACGAAGCTTTCGCCCAGATCGAGCGGGCCAAGGCCGCCGGTCTGAATTTCATCGATACCGCCGAGATGTATCCGGTCCCGCCGCGCGCGGAAACCTACACCCGCACCGAACAGATCATCGGCAACTGGTTCGCCCAGCGTGGCGATCGCGCCGACTGGGTACTGGCCAGCAAGATCGCTGGCCCCGGCAACTCGATCAGCCACATCCGCGACGGCCAGCCGAAACTCGATCGCAAGAATATCGTTGCGGCGCTGGATGGCAGCCTCAAGCGCCTGCAGACCGACTGGATCGACCTCTACCAGTTGCACTGGCCAGAACGCAGCACCAACTTCTTTGGCCAACTGGGCTACCAGCACAAGGAAGAAAGCTTCACGGCGCTGGAGGACACCCTGGAAGCACTCGACGAGCAGGTCCGTGCCGGCAAGATTCGTCATGTGGGCCTGTCCAACGAAACACCGTGGGGCACCATGCGCTTCCTGCAGATCGCTCAGGAGCGTGGCTGGCCCCGCGCCGTGTCGATCCAGAACCCCTACAACCTGCTCAACCGCAGCTTCGAGGTGGGCCTGGCGGAAATCGCCATCCGTGAACAGATCGGCCTTCTTGCCTACTCGCCCCTGGCCTTCGGCATGCTTTCGGGCAAGTACTTCGGCGGCGCACGCCCGGCTAACGCACGGATCACCCTGTTCAGCCGCTTCACGCGCTACACCAATCCGCAGACTGCCAGCGCCTGCGACCGCTATGTCACCCTCGCCCGCGAGCACGGCCTGGACCCTGCGCAAATGGCCCTGGCCTTCGTCACCAACCGCCCGTTCGTGACCAGCAATATCATCGGTGCGACCAGCCTCGAGCAACTGGAAGCCAACCTCGGCAGCTTCGACCTCAAGCTCTCCGACGAGGTGCTGGCCGGCATCGAGGCGATCCACAAGGATCAGCCGAATCCGGCGCCCTGAGGGCGGCTAAAGGCGGCAGGCTACAGGCCGCAAGTGAGAGCAAGGCACTTCGCTCTAACCTGCGGCCTGAAGCGTGAGGCCCGAAGCCGCTCTTATAACGCTCGGGCGATGATCTCCTTCATGATCTCGTTGGTGCCTGCATAGATGCGCTGCACACGCGCATCGGCCCAGGCGCGGGCAATCGGGTACTCCCACATGTAGCCGTAGCCACCGTGCAGTTGCACGCACTCGTCGAGTACCTTGCACTGCAGATCGGTGGTCCAGTACTTGGCCATCGCCGCCGTCGGCACGTCCAGCTTGCCCTCCAGGTGCTGTTCCAGGCAGCGATCGACGAAGACGCGCCCCACCTGCACCTCGGTGGCGATCTCGGCCAGCTTGAAGCGGGTGTTCTGGAAATCCGCCACGGACTTGCCGAAGGCCTTGCGCTCACGGGTGTATTCCAGCGTCCACTTCAGTGCCGCCTCTGCCGAGGCCAGCGCGCCGAGGGCAACCGTCAGGCGTTCTTGGGGGAGCTCCTGCATCAGATAGATGAAGCCCTGCCCGTCCTTGCCCAGCAGGTTTTCCTTGGGGATACGCACGTCCTGGAAGAACAGCTCGGAGGTGTCCTGAGCCTTCATGCCCACCTTTTCCAGGCGCTTGCCCTTGCTGAAGCCCGGCGTGCCGGCTTCCACCAGGAACAGGCTGGTGCCCTTGGCGCCGGCCTTGGGGTCGGTCTTGGCGACCACGATCACCAGGTCGGCCAGCCAGCCATTGGTGATGAAGGTCTTCGAACCGTTTATCACGTATTCGTCGCCATCCAGCACGGCAGTGGTCTTCACACCCTGCAAGTCGGAGCCGGCGCCCGGCTCGGTCATGGCGATGGCCGAGACCATCTCGCCGGAAATCAGCCTGGGCAGGTAGCGCTGCTTCAGCTCTTCGCTGCCGTAGTGAAGGATGTAGGGCGCGACGATATCCGAATGCAGCGAGAAACCGATGCCGGTCAGACCCAGTCGACCGATCTCCTCGATTACCACCGCGCTGTAGAGAAAGTCCGCCGCCATGCCACCGTAGGCCTCGGGCAGATGCGAGCAGAGCATGCCGGCCTCGCCCGCCTTGTTCCAGAGCTTGCGGTCGACATGACCGTCCTTTTCCCACTGGGCGTGGAACGGCACCGCCTCCTGTTCGAGGAATTTGCGGACGCTGTCGCGGAACAGCTCGTGATCGGAACTGAACAGGGTTCTTGGAATCATGCGGCACACCTGCGAATCGATTGTAGGAATTATTGGAAGGCCGACTGTAGGCCAAGCACGAACCGCTCTGCACTGGACACTTTCGCCAAAAAATAAGACGATCCAGCCGCAACATGACCACTTTAGCGTCATGCAAAGACATCCATAAGAAGTACAAGAACCGATGCCCAACCCAGCTTCCCGCGTGCTGCGCCGCGTCAGCATCCTCGCCACCCATGGCGTGTTCGGCTCCACCCTGATGCAGGCCAAGGACTTCTTCCACATGGCCGCCCTGCGCCATGGCCGCCAACAGGGTCTGGGCCTGCAACCCAGCTTCGAGACGCGCATCGTCAGCCCCGACGGCCAGCCGGTGATGAGCTTCAGCGGCGACCTGCTGCCGGTACACGGCGCCCTGGACGAACCAGAACTGATCATCCTCCCAGCCTTCTGGGGCGACTTCGACGAACTGCTCACCCTGTATCCGCAAGTAATGCCCTGGCTGCGCGAGCGCCACGCGGCCGGCTGCGTGCTGTGCGGCGAAGTCTCGGGGGTGTTCTGGCTGGCCGAGGCGGGCCTGCTCGACGGTAAGGAAGCGACCACCTACTGGCGCTTCTTCCGCGAGTTCGCCGAACGCTACCCCAAGGTGCAGCTCAACCAGGACAAGCACATCGCCGACGCCGACCACATCTACAGCGCCAGCGGCCTGACCTCGGTGCGTGACCTGTACATCTACCTGATCGAGTACTTCTGCGGCGCCACCGTCGCCCAGGGCGTGGCCCGCGACATCCTTTACGAGGTGCAACGCACCTACACGCCGGGCCGCCTGGGCTTCGGCGGACAGAAACTGCACCACGACCCGGCGATCCTGCAGATCCAGCACTGGCTGGAAGAACACTTCTGCGACAAGTTCCGCTTCGAGGACGTGGCCCGCGAGCACGGCATGAGCATCCGCAACTTCATGCGGCGCTTCCAGGCGGCCACTGGCGACAAGCCGCTGCACTACCTGCAACGGTTGCGCATCGAGACGGCGCGCAACCTGCTGTCCACCAGCCGCAAGAGCATCAAGACCATCAGCTACGAAGTCGGCTACGACGACGCCAGCTTCTTCGCCCGCCTGTTTCGCCAACATACCGGCCTTTCTCCGAATCATTACCGGCGCCAGTACGAACAGAAGGAAGCCTGAAACAGGCCATCCCTAGGATGGGTTCACGGACTCGGGGGCGGCCCTATGATCAGGGCAGCTTTCGACAACAAGAACCCAACGGGATATTGCCATGCGCCGCTTTCTGCTTGCCCTGCTGGCCGTCTTCAGCCTGAACGCTGTAGCGGACGACACCTGGAAACCCTTCCCCTACGACCAGAGCGCCTTCGACTACAGCGGCGACAAGCTGCGCGAGGCCTGGCCGCGCCTGACTCGCGGATTCGGCGCCAACTACCCCTTCCCGGATGCGGACTGGGTGGTGAGCATGGCCACGAAGCATCCCGAGGCCCTGGAGAAAACCGTGGCCGCCGGCACCGGCTTCAGCGGTAAGCCGGAGGAGGCGCAGGTTTACGCCGAAAAACTGCAGGACGTGTGGCGCAAGGTATTCCGTGGCGACTTCGCCCAGGCCAAGCGGGACGGGCTGGCTCTGGGCGTCGGCGGGCAGGTGCCAGGCATGTTCGCCCAGGTGCTCTACGCCATGTTCCTCGCGCCGAACCAGGACGAGAAACAGCGCCTGCTGGAAGAGGTGATCAGCTACACCGACGAAGCCGGCCCGCTGCTCAACGCCGACCCCATCGCCCAGTTCGGCCGCGCCTACGCCAAGGCCCGCCTGGCGGAGGACCTGCCGGTACCCGTGGTACTCAAGCGCGGCTACACCAGCGAGATCCCCAAGGAACTGGACGCCCTGCTGGCCAAGCAGCCAAACCAGCCGTTCGCCCTGGCACTCTACGGCGGCTACGAAGCCGGCGTGATCCGCAAGGTCGGCAAGCTGGTGGGCAAGATGACCTACGGCGTCAGCGCGGACAAAATGGAGCAGTACTTCGCCCGCTCCTTCCGCGCCGCCGACGACCTGCCGATCGGTCACTACGAGTACGCCAACGCGCTGGGCTATGTGTACGGCGAAGATGAAGAGCAGAAAGCGCTGGAGCAGTTGAAGAAAGCGGTGGCAATCAAGCCGATCAATGCCATGGAGGCGCTGGAAATTGCCCACGCCCAGCAACTGCTGAAGAAAGCGCAGCAGGAGATGGCCCAGCGCTGATTCATGATCTGTAGGAGCGAGCTTGCTCGCGAATCGCCCAGCTTTCGAGCTGCCGGTGAAATGTTCGCGAGCAAGCTCGCTCCTACGAAGAGCCGGAACAAAAAAGGCTGCCCAAGGGCAGCCTTTTTCATTCACCGAACCGTCAGGGACGGTGCGGGCGGCTCAGGTATTCGTGGGACTGCATTTCCAGCAGGCGGCTCAGGGTACGCTGGAACTCGAACTCCAGGCGGCCACCGGTATACAGGTCCTTGAGCTCTACCTCGGCGGAGAGGATCAGCTTGACGTTGCGGTCGTAGAACTCGTCCACCAGGTTGATGAAGCGGCGCGCCATGTCGTCCTTGGCCACACCCATCTGCTCGACGTTGGAAATCAGGATGGCGTGGAAGATCTTCGCCAACTCGATGTAGTCGTTCTGGCTGCGCGGGCCGTCGCACAGCTCGCGGAACTCGAACCAGGCCACGTCATCGCAGGTGATACGCGCACGGATTTCGCGGTTCTCGATCATCAACGCGTCGTCGCGGGTGGCGGCAGCGCACTCCGGGGTCAACGCCTTGAAGTCGCGGGTCATGGCCTGCTCGGCTTGTTCGGACAGCGGCCAGTGATACAGCTCGGCCTGTTCCAGGGCACGCAGGCGGTAGTCCACGCCGCTGTCGACGTTGACCACTTCGGTGTACTTCTTGACCAACGCGATGGCCGGCAGGAAGCGCGCGCGCTGCAGGCCGTCCTTGTACAGGCCGTCCGGCACGATGTTGGAGGTCGCCACCAGGCTGACGCCGTTCTTGAACAGCTCTTCCAGCAGGGTCGCGAGGATCATCGCGTCGGTGATATCGGAGACGAAGAATTCGTCGAAGCAGATCACCCGCGCTTCGTCGGCGAAGCGCTTGCCGATGATGGTCAGCGGGTTCTTCTCACCCTTGAGGGTTTTCATTTCCTCGTGGACGCGCTTCATGAAGCGGTGGAAGTGCGTGCGCATCTTCTGCTTGAAGGGCAGCGCTTCGAAGAAGGTATCCACCAGGTAGGTCTTGCCACGGCCAACGCCACCCCAGAAGTACAGGCCCTTCACTGGCTCCTGGGACTTCTTGCCCAGCAGCTTGCCGAACAGGCCGGTCTTGCCTTTATCGGCGGCGACCAGGTCGTCGTAGAGGCGTTGCAGGTGCTTCACGGCGTTCGCTTGCGCGGCGTCGTGGAAGAAATCGGGGCGTTTGAGGTCTTCCTGGTAGCGCTGAAGAGGCGTCATGATCGGTAGCAAGGCAACGAAAACGGGGGCGCACACTTTAGCGGCGCCCCCGTTTCTTGGCAATTGGCCGGTAGTCGGACCGGCCTGCTGCACCTCACTCCTGGGGAGCGAGAGCCTCGCGCAGACGCTGCATGGCGGTGTCGCGCTCCGCGTCGGTGGCGAACTCCGGGCTGTACGCCACAGCTTCGCCATCCAGGCGCACGCTGAAGGCGTTCAGTTCGGCGTGCAGCTCCAGTTCCTCGGACTGCAGGCGCTTGGTCACCTGGCCGGCGGCCTTGCCGTCGGCGAAGGCGATGGAGAGCAGCAGTTGCTCGCCAGCGGCATCCAGCAGGCGGAAACGGAAGCCATCGTCCTCGCGGAAGCTGACAAAGCGCGCAGCCTTGGCAGCTTTCTTCTTGCCTTCGGTCGCCACTTGCACCTGCTCGCGGAACGAGCGCAGGCCCACGGCCTCGCGCAGCTCGCCGAGGAACGGAGTGGCAATGCGGCGCGCCTTGGCGGCGCCGGCCAGGAGAATGTCTTCCAGGTCGGCCGGACGGGTGATCAGCGCGTGGTAGCGCTCGCGGGCCTCGCCCAGTTCGTTGTCGAGCAGCTCGAAGAGGCGCTGCTTGGCTTCGCCCCAGGCCAGGCCGCCGAGCAGTTCGGCGCGGAAGGCAGCCTGTTGCTCGTGGGTGGAGAAGGCCTGGTACAGGGTGAACAAGTGTGAATTGTCCGGATCCTTCGGCTCGCCCGGGGCGCGGGAGTCGGTGACTATGCGTGCCACGGCGTCCTTGAGCTGCTTGGCGCTGCCGAACAACGGGATGGTGTTGTCGTAGCTCTTGGACATCTTGCGACCGTCCAGGCCCGGCAGGGTCGCCACGTCTTCCTCGATCACCACCTCGGGCAGGGTGAAGAGTTCCTTGCCGTTGCCGAACAGGTGATTGAAGCGCTGGCCGATGTCGCGGGCCATTTCCACGTGCTGGATCTGGTCGCGACCGACCGGCACCTTGTGCGCGTTGAACATCAGGATGTCCGCGGCCATCAGCACCGGGTAGCTGTACAGGCCCATGGTGACGCCAGCGTCCGGGTCTTCGCCGGCCTCGACGTTCTTGTCCACCGAGGCCTTGTAGGCATGGGCGCGGTTGAGCAGGCCCTTGGCGCTGACGCAGGTGAGCAGCCAGGTCAGTTCGGGGATTTCGGGAATATCGGACTGGCGATAGAAGGTCGCCTTGTCAGCATCCAGGCCGCAGGCCAGCCAGGTCGCGGCGATTTCCAGACGCGAACGCTGGATGCGCGTCGGGTCATCGCACTTGATCAGTGCGTGGTAGTCGGCCAGGAAGTAGAAGGAGTCTGCCTGCGGATCGCGGCTGGCGACGATGGCCGGCCGGATGGCGCCGGCGTAGTTGCCCAGGTGCGGAGTACCGGTGGTGGTGATGCCGGTCAGGATACGGGTCGTCATGGGAATCCAGGAATCAACACAAATGAAATGGCGGGCCGGATGGTAACGCGGCTTGGCGGCCTAGGCGAGCCGGGCCTGTATCAGGTCCTTGAGCTCGATCAGCTTGCCGTGGAAGAAATGGCTGCACTCGGGGATACGGATCAGCTCGTGGGCCTTGGCGAGCTCCGCACTCCAGGCGTAGACACGCTCGGGTGTGACCACTTCGTCGGCTTCGGGCTGGATCACCGTTAGCGGGCAGCGCTCGGGCAGGTCGACATCGAAGCGCTCCACCGGCGGCGCCAGCATGAACAGCTGTGCGAGTTCTGCGCCCTGCTCCTCCAGGCGCTCGGCAGCATTGCCGGCCACGCAGGAACCGAAGGAGAAGCCCATCAGCGTCAGCGGCAGGCCCGGATGCTGCCCGGCCAGCCAGTGCGCGGCGGCCAGTACGTCATCGATTTCACCGCGACCTTCGGCATAACTGCCGGCGCTCTGACCCACGCCACGAAAATTGAAACGCAGGGTGGCGTATCCTGCATCCCGTGCGGCGCGTTGCAGGGTGGCGACCACCTTGTTCTGCATGGTGCCGGCGAACAGCGGGTGCGGATGGCAGATCAGCGCAACGCCCTTGGCGTCAGGCGTGGCGAGGTGCAGGGCTTCCAGTTGGCCCTCGGGGCCATCGAGGAACAGGGGGATTTCGCGGGTGGTCAAACAACAGCTCCGTGACCCCGTGGCGGGTCGTCTCGTCTAGCTCAATACCTGCGCAGGCGGCGAAGCATTCGCCACGGTATACAAGCACAGGTGCAAGCCGCTAACGTAAAGCAAAGCCGTCTATAGAGGAAGGATTCGCGTGGAACAGTCCCTCACCACCTGGTTGCTGCCGCTACTCGCCCTGATTGTCGGGGTCGGCATCGGCTTTCTGATCGCCCGCCTGCTGCCCAACGCCGCGCCCAACAAGCTGCAGCGTCAGGTGGACGACATGCAGGATCGTTTCGATAGCTACCAGCGCGAAGTGGTGACCCACTTCAGCACCTCCGCCAGCCTGATGAAGAAGCTCACCCAGAGCTATCAGGATGTGCAGGAACACCTGTCCGAAGGCGCAGAGCGCCTGGCCCTGGATGAACAGACCAAACAGCGCCTGCTGGCCGCCCTGCACGCCGACGAATACCCCGAGCGCCGCGAGCGCCTGACTCCGCCGGCAAACAACGAGGCGCCGCGCGACTATGCGCCCAAGAACGGCGACGGTCCGGGCACCCTCGACGAAACGTACGGGCTGAAGAGCAAGTACTAAAGTCTTCGCTGCATGAAAAAGCCCCGCCTCGGCGGGGCTTTTTCATGCCCCCGCCAATGCACGACCTGCAGGAGCGAACCGCTGGATACTCAATCAACCGGGTATGGCTCGCGAGCAAGCTCGCTCCTACAAAAGTCAAAAGAAAAAGCCCCGCAGATGCGGGGCTTTTTCACTTCAGCGCCGTGCGATCAGATCGCGCCGCGCTGACGCAGCAGGTCGAGGACCGCCTTGACGCCGTCTTCCACCGACTGGCTCTGGGTGTCGATCACCAGGTCGGCATCCAGCGGCACATCGAACGGGAAAGACTCGCCCGGGATGTTGTCCTGGCCGGCGGCGTACAGGCCTTGCGGGTCGCGTTCACGGCAGACCTGCGGGGACGCCTGGACGTAGACGGTGACCAGGCGTTCGGCGCCGATCAGCGACTTGGCGCGCTCCCGTCCCTCGGCACTCGGAGCGACGAAGGCGCACAGGCTGATCAGGCCGGCCTCATTGAACTGCCGTGCCACATGGGCAGTGCGCAGCCAGTTCTCGGTGCGACCTGCACGGTCCTGCGGCAGCCCCTTGTTCAGGTCGTGGCGCAGGTTCTGGCCGTCCAGTACATAGACCGCGCGGCCCATGTCAAACAGCTTGCGCTCCACGGCGTAGGCCAGAGTGCTCTTGCCAGCGCCAGAGAGACCGCTGAACAGCACGGTAGCCGGCTGTTGACCGAAGCGTGCCGCGCGCTCCTCGCGAGCTACATGGGCGTTCGCACCGTGGTGGACGACCGCGCCATGACCGGCTTGCGGCGCGGCGATGATCATGCCCGCGCCGACAGTGCCATTGGTCAGGCGGTCAACGACAATGAAGGCGCCGGTGGTGCGGTTCTGTTCGTAGCCGTCCAGAGCGATGGGCGCGTCCAGGCTGACCTTCACACGGGCGATCTCGTTGAGCTTGAGTTCGCTGGCGACGGTCTCTTCCAGGGTGTTCACGTCCACCTTGTGGGTAATGCTCGGGATCGAACCCGGCACATAGCTGGTGGCGCGCTTGATGTCGTACTTCTTGCCCGGCAGCATCGGCTCTTCGGCCATCCACACCAGCATGGCGTCGAAGCCATCGGTTACCTGCGGACGGTTGTCGGCGTGCACCAGCATGTCGCCGCGAGAGACATCGATCTCGTCTTCCAGGGTCAGGGTAATGGCCTGGCCCGGACCAGCCTGCTCCAGCTCACCTTCGAAGGTGACGATGGACTTGACCTTGCTGCCCTTGCCCGAAGGCAGGGCGATGACTTCGTCGCCCTTGCGCACGATGCCGCTCGCCAGGGTGCCGGCGAAGCCGCGGAAGTTCAGGTTCGGGCGGTTGACGTACTGCACCGGGAAGCGCATGTCGTCGAGGTTGCGGTCACCCGCGACTTCCACGGTCTCGAGGATTTCCATCAGCGACTGGCCGGTGTACCACGGCGAGCGCTCGGACTTGTTGACCACGTTGTCGCCCTTCAGCGCCGACATCGGCACGAAGTGCAGGGAGTTGGTCTTGAGGTTGATCTTCTCGGCGAACTGCAGGTAGTCGGCCTTGATCTGCTCGAACACGCCCTGGTCGAAGCCCTTGAGATCCATCTTGTTGATGGCGACCACGATGTGCTTGATGCCCAGCAGCGAGGCAATGAAGCTGTGCCGGCGGGTCTGGGTCTGCACGCCGTAGCGGGCGTCGATGAGGATGATGGCCAGGTCGCAGGTGGATGCGCCGGTGGCCATGTTGCGGGTGTACTGCTCATGGCCGGGGGTGTCGGCGATGATGAACTTGCGCTTGGAGGTGCTGAAGTAGCGGTAGGCCACGTCGATGGTGATGCCCTGCTCGCGCTCGGCCTGCAGACCATCCACGAGCAGCGCCAGGTCGACGTCGTCACCAGTGGTGCCGACTTTCTTGGAATCCTTGGTGATGGCTTCGAGGTGGTCCTCGTAGATCATCTTGGAGTCGTGCAGCAGGCGCCCGATCAGGGTGCTCTTGCCGTCGTCGACGTTGCCACAGGTGAGGAAGCGCAGGAGTTCCTTGCGCTCATGCTGGGCCAGGTAGGCGAGGATGTCCTCGCTGATCAGATCGGATTGATGCGACATTCTGTGGGCTCCAGGCCGCAAGCTGCAGGCAGCAGGCTTGCGCACCATAAAATTACTCTGACATCCGGCTAATCAAGCCGGTCAGCATCCGCGAGATCCGAGTGGACTCTTCAAGCCAATGGTCAGCGTCTGAGGGGGTGATATAACCAATGTCAGCACCTACCAGAATCTGCGTCCTGAGTTCCGCACAAGAACCCTTCGCAATCCAGAGGAACCGACACTTATCCCTCTCGCTTCCTCTCTCCATTCCCTCGGCGATATTGCTGGGAATAGAGAGGGCCGAACGAGTGATCTGATCCCTGAAACCGTAATCACGGCATCCTGCGAAGCCGCGATATACATCTACAGTAAGCGTCCTGGCCTTTTGCCAGACTTCAAGCCGTTCGAAATCCATTCGTAGTACTCCGCTCTTGCCTGGAGCCTACAGCTTGAAGCCTGCAGCCTGTGGCTGCTTCTCAGAAGTAGCCCTGACGTTTCTTTTCTTCCATCGAACCGGCGGCGTCGTGGTCGATGACCCGCCCCTGGCGTTCGGAAGTCCGCGTCAGCAGCATTTCCTGGATGATTTCCGGCAGCGAAGTCGCGGTGGACTCCACCGCGCCGGTCAGCGGGTAGCAGCCCAGGGTGCGGAAACGCACCATCTTCTTCTGGATGCTGGCCTTCTGCTCGGGGGTGAGGTGCTCGAGGATGCGCTCGTCGTCGATCATGATCAGCGCGCCATTCATCTCGATGACTTCGCGCTCTTCGGCGAAGTACAGCGGCACGATCGGAATCTGTTCCAGGTAGATGTACTGCCAGATGTCCAGCTCGGTCCAGTTCGACAGCGGGAAGACCCGGATCGACTCGCCCTTCTTCACCTTGCCGTTGTAGACGTTCCACAGCTCCGGGCGCTGGTTCTTCGGATCCCAGCGGTGCTTGCTGTCACGGAAGGAGTAGACGCGCTCCTTGGCGCGGGACTTCTCCTCGTCGCGGCGGGCACCACCGAAGGCGGCGTCGAAGCCGTACTTGTCGAGGGCCTGCTTGAGGCCTTCGGTCTTCATGATGTCGGTGTGCTTGGCGCTGCCGTGGGTGAACGGGTTGATGTCCTGCGCCACGCCATCGGGATTGATGTGGGTGATCAGGTCCAGGCCGTATTCGCTGACCATCTTCTCGCGGAAGCGGTACATCTCCTGGAATTTCCAGCGGGTGTCGACATGCATCACCGGGAACGGCAGCTTGCCGGGGAAGAAAGCCTTGCGCGCGAGGTGGAGCATCACCGCGCTGTCCTTGCCGATCGAGTACAGCATCACCGGGTTGTCGAACTCGGCGGCGACCTCGCGGATGATGTGGATGCTCTCGGCCTCCAGCTGTTTCAGATGCGTCAGTTTGTCGACCATGGCTACTCACGGAATTGCTTATGGACGGCCGGCGGGCCGTAGACGAGCGCGCACTCTATCACAGCGCAAGGCTCTAACCGGAGGGCGGGTTATACCGAAAAAATATACTGATATAGCCATACGCGCTCAGTATAAAAACCGCTTTTCACCGACGTCTGAAGGGTGACTACCAAGGTGCTCGAACGAGACGCAGCAAAGGCTCAAATGCCATCTCGGAACTTCCTCGGGACTTTTCCTGCAACAGAGTCAGCCGCTTCTACGATACGCTCCCGGCTTGTGCCGGCGCAGCACTGCGCTAGCATAGCGGCACGTTTTCCTGCCCCAGAAGATTTCCCATGCGCCGCATCGCTTTCGCCCTGCCCCTGCTTGTCTTCATCTCCGCGTGCAGCAGCAATCCGAATCCCCCCCCGCAGCCGGCCCAGAAGCCAAAGGCGCCGACCCTGATCTCGCCCAACGCCCACCCGGCATTCGGCTCGGTACAGCCCATCACTCCGCTACGCGGCGACTTCGCCGGCAATGCCAGCGCCCAACGCTTCATCGACCGCATGGTGAGCCAGCACAACTTCAACCGCCAGGACCTGCAGGACCTGTTCGCCCAGACCCGCGAACTGGACTGGGTAATCCGCCTGATGGACCGCCAGGCACCGACCTATACCGCGCCCAGTGGCCCGAACGGCGCCTGGTTGCGCTACCGGAAGAAGTTCATCACCCCGGACAACGTGCAGAAGGGTGTGCAGTTCTGGAACGAATACGAAGCCGACCTGCAGCGCGCCTCGCGTACCTATGGCGTACCGCCGGAAATCATCGTTGGCATCATCGGCGTGGAAACCCGCTGGGGCCGCGTGATGGGCAAGACGCGGATCATCGACGCACTGGCCACCCTCTCCTTCTCTTACCCGCGCCGTGCCGAGTTCTTCAGCGGCGAACTGGAGCAGTTCCTCCTCCAGGCGCGCAAGGAAGGCGACAACCCGCTGGAGATGCGCGGCTCCTACGCCGGCGCAATGGGCTATGGGCAATTCATGCCCTCTTCCTTCACAAAATACGCAGTCGACTTCGACGGCGATGGCCACCGCGACCTGTGGAACCCACGCGACGCCATCGGCAGTGTGGCCAACTACTTCAAGCAGCACGGCTGGGTTACTGGCGACGCGGTAGCGATCCCTGCCACGGGCCAGGCACGTTCGCTGGAAGACGGCTTCAAGACCCAATATCCGATCAGCGCGCTGTCCGCCGCCGGGCTGCGCCCGCAGGGCTCGCTGGGCAACCACCAGAGCGCCAGCCTGCTGCGCCTGGACATGGGCAATACCTACCAGTACTGGTATGGCCTGCCCAACTTCTACGTGATTACCCGCTACAACCACAGCACGCACTACGCCATGGCCGTGTGGGAGCTGGGCAAGGCGGTCGACCGCCAGCGTCACGGCTACCGCTGAGGCTCGCACAAAAAGGCCGGCTCACTGAGCCGGCTTTTTTCATGCCTGTTATCGGATGCTGGCGGGAGGTTCGGGCAACAGGCTCTTTGTAGGAACGAGGGGGACGCCCAGTTCTTGCTCGCGAACCAGGTTTGCTGCCGGCTCTGTGCCGGGCAGGTTCGCGAGCAAGCTCGCTCCTACAGGTCCCCCTGCACGGCCTGGCGCTTGGCCTGAACGTCATCAGGCGGGATTGGGGCAGTCGATGAACAGGTGCTCGATGGCAAAGCGCTTGGCCAGGTAATCCCCCAGCGCCTGCACGCCGTAGCGCTCGGTCGCGTGGTGACCGGCAGCGATGAAGCTGATGCCGTTTTCCCGCGCGCTGTGCACGGTCTGCTCGGAGACCTCGCCGGTGAGGTAGGCATCGACGCCCGCGGCGATCGCCTGGTCGATGTAGCCCTGGGCGCCACCGGTGCACCAGGCGATGCGACGGATCGGCTGGCCGCCATCCACCAGCAGCGGCTCGCGACCCAGCACGTCGCGCACATGGATGGCCAGATCACTGGGCAGCATCGGCTCGGCCAGCGAACCGACCAGCACGATGGAGCGCGGATTGCCCGGCTCCAGCGGCCCTTCGATCTCGAAGCCGAGCTGGCGACCCAGTTGCACGTTGTTACCCACCTCGGGATGCAGGTCCAGCGGCAGGTGATAGGCCAGCAGACTGATATCGTTGTTCAGCAAGGTTTTCAGGCGGCGCTGTTTCATGCCCACCACGCGAGCGTCCTCGCCCTTCCAGAAATAGCCGTGGTGCACCAGCACCACATCGGCATCCGCTTCCACGGCGGCATCCAGCAGCGCCTGGCTGGCGGTGACACCGGAAACGATGCGGCGTACCTGCGGGCGACCCTCGACCTGCAGGCCGTTGGGGCAGTAATCCTGAATCTTCGCGGCGTCCAGAAAGCGGTCGGCTTCCTCGACCAGGGTACTCAGTGCGATAGCCATCGAAATTCCTCCAACATCGGCTGCGAGCGTCTATTTTCTTGGCTCGCCGCCCGTATAATGGCCGCCACCCTATCGGCCATCCCCCGGCCAAGCAACCCCAAGGATTTTCTTCGATGCTGAAGGCCCTGCGTTTCCTCGGCTGGCCCGTGCTGGTTGGCGTCCTGTTGGCGCTGCTGATCATCCAGCATAACCCGCAATGGGTCGGCCTTCCGCAGCAGGAAGTGCACCTGCAACAAGCTCCGCTGCTCAGCCGCCTGCAGCAGGGCCCGGTCAGCTACGCCGATGCCGTGACCCGCTCTTCGCCCGCGGTGGCCAACCTCTACACCACCAAGATGGTCAGCAAGCCAAACAACTCGATGCTCGACGACCCGCTGTTCCGGCGCTTCTTCGGCGATAACCTGCCGCAGCAGAAGCGCATGGAGTCGAGCCTGGGTTCGGCGGTGATCATGAGCCCCGAAGGCTACCTGCTGACCAACAACCACGTGACCTCCGGCGCCGACCAGATCGTCGTGGCCCTGCGCGATGGCCGCGAGACCATCGCCCGGCTGGTCGGCAGCGACCCCGAGACCGACCTCGCAGTGCTGAAGATCGACCTCAAGGACCTGCCCTCGATCATGCTCGGCCGCTCCGACGGCATCCGCACCGGCGACGTCTGCCTGGCCATCGGCAACCCGTTCGGCGTCGGCCAGACCGTCACCATGGGCATCATCAGCGCCACCGGCCGCAACCAGCTGGGCCTGAACACCTACGAAGACTTCATCCAGACCGACGCAGCGATCAACCCGGGCAACTCCGGCGGCGCGCTGGTGGACGCCAACGGCAACCTGATCGGCATCAACACGGCGATCTTCTCCAAGTCCGGTGGCTCCCAGGGCATCGGCTTCGCCATCCCGACCAAACTGGCCCTGGAAGTCATGCAGTCGATCATCGAGCATGGTCAGGTGATCCGCGGCTGGCTCGGCGTCGAAGTCCAGCCGCTGACTCCGGAACTGGCAGAGTCCTTCGACCTCAAGGACAAGGCCGGCATCGTCGTCGCCGGGGTCTACCGCGATGGTCCCGCCGCCAAGTCGGGCCTGCTGCCGGGCGACATCATCCTGAACATCGATGGCGAAGCCGCCAGTGACGGTCGTCGCTCGATGAACCAGGTGGCGCGCACCAAGCCGGGCGAGAAGATCACCATCGAAGTGCTGCGCAACGGCAAGCCGGTGACGCTCAACGCCGAAGTCGGCCTGCGCCCACCGCCAGCCCCCAACGCCAACTGATCTCGCCATGAAAAACGGCGCCCTTGGGGCGCCGTTTTCGTTTGCCGAATTGACCGGCCTTACAGCTTCAGGCGCAGGGCATCGAGCAGCGCCTGGTTCTGCTCTTCGGTGCCAATGCTGATGCGCAGGAACTGGTTGATCCGCTGCTGTTTGAAGTGGCGCACGATGACGCCCTCTTCCCGCAGTGCAGCGGCCAGTTCGGCGCCGTCGCGCTGCGGGTGGCGGGCAAAGATGAAGTTCGCCGCCGACGGCAGTACCTCGAAGCCCAGGGTCTCGAGCTCTGCCACCAATTTCTCGCGGCTGTGGATAACCGCGTTGCAGGTCTGCTCGAAGTAGGCCTGATCCTCGAAGGACGCCACCGCGCCGGCCAGGGCCAGGCGGTCCAGCGGATAGGAGTTGAAGCTGTTCTTCACCCGCTCCAGCGCCTCGATCAGGTCTTCATGCCCCACCGCGAAGCCCACCCGCAGGCCAGCCAGCGAGCGCGACTTGGACAGAGTCTGCGCCACCAGCAGATTCGGGTAGCGATTGACCAGGGCAATCGCGGTCTCGCCACCGAAGTCGACGTAGGCCTCGTCCACCAGCACCACGCTGTCCGGGTTGGCTTGCAGCAAACGCTCGATGGCTTCGAGCGGCAGCAGGCAACCGGTAGGCGCGTTGGGATTGGGGAAGATGATGCCTCCGTTCGGGCGCGCGTAATCCTCGACACGAATCTGGAACTGCTCGTCCAGCGGCAACGCCTCGAAGTCGATGCCGTAGAGGCCGCAGTAAACCGGGTAGAAGCTGTAGGTCACGTCGGGGAACAGCAGCGGCTTGCCGTGCTGGAACAGCGCGTGGAACGCGTGGGCCAGGACTTCGTCCGAACCGTTGCCGACGAACACCTGAGAGGTCTTCACGCCGTGGTATTCGGCAATCGTCTGCTTCAGGCGGTCGGCATTGGGGTCGGGATACAGACGCAGCGTGTCGTTCAGCTCCGCCTGGATCGCGGCGACCACTTTCGGCGACGGGCCGTAGGGGTTCTCGTTGGTGTTCAGCTTGACCAGCTTGGCCAGCTTCGGCTGCTCGCCCGGAACATAAGGCACCAGCTCCTTGACGAAGGGACTCCAGAACTTGCTCATCGGTTATTCACCCTTGTCCAGAATGCGGAATTCAGCGCTGCGCGCGTGGGCGGTCAGCGACTCGCCGCGGGCCAGGATCGAGGCGGTCTTGCCCAGTTCGGAAGCACCCGGGGCGGAGCAGAAGATGATCGAGGAGCGCTTCTGGAAGTCATACACGCCCAGCGGCGAAGAGAATCGCGCGGTGCCGGAAGTCGGCAGCACGTGGTTCGGGCCGGCGCAATAGTCGCCCAGCGCCTCGGCGGTGTAGCGGCCCATGAAGATAGCGCCGGCGTGGCGAATCTTCGGCAGCCAGCTTTCCGGGTCGGCCACCGACAGCTCCAGGTGTTCCGGGGCGATGCGATTGGCAACCTGGCAGGCCTGCTCCTGGTCGGCGACGAGGATCAGCGCGCCACGGTTGGTCAGCGAAGTGCGGATGATCTCGGCACGCTCCATGGTCGGCAGCAGTTTCTCGATGCTGGCGGCAACCTTGTCGAGGAAGGCGGCGTCCGGGCTGACCAGGATCGACTGGGCGTCTTCGTCGTGCTCGGCCTGGGAGAACAGGTCCATGGCAATCCAGTCCGGATCGGTGCCGCCGTCGCAGACCACGAGGATTTCCGACGGACCGGCGATCATGTCGATGCCGACCTGGCCGAACACATGGCGCTTGGCGGTGGCGACATAGATGTTGCCCGGCCCGACGATCTTGTCCACCTGCGGCACACTCTCGGTGCCGTAGGCCAGCGCGGCCACGGCCTGGGCGCCACCGATGGTGAAGACACGGTCGACGCCGGCGATGCAGGCGGCGGCCAGGACGATTTCATTGATTTCGCCGCGCGGAGTCGGCACTACCATCACCACTTCGGCGACGCCGGCCACCTTGGCCGGAATGGCGTTCATCAGCACCGAAGACGGGTAGGACGCCTTGCCGCCAGGTACGTACAGGCCAGCGCGGTCCAGCGGGGTGACCTGCTGACCGAGGACGGTGCCGTCGGCTTCGGTGTAGCGCCAGGAGTCCTGCTTCTGCTTCTCGTGGTAGCTGCGCACCCGCTCGGCGGCGGTCTCCAGCGCCTCGCGCTGGGCCGGGGTAATGCGGGTCAGGGCCAGTTCCAGGCGCTCGCGCGGCAGGATCAGGTCGGCCATGGTCTTGGCATCGACGCCATCGAAACGCTGGGTGAACTCGACCACGGCGGCATCACCGCGCTTGCGTACGTCGGCGATGATGTCCAGAACTCGCTGGTTCACGGACTCGTCGGACACGCTTTCCCAGGAGAGCAGATGGTCCAGATGACGCGCGAAGTCCGGATCGGCGGCGTTGAGTCGACGGATAGCGAAGGGTGCGGTCATAGCTGGCCTCTTTAATTGGCATGATCTCGGGCGCCGCAAGACTATCAAGCCTTCCGTGCGGGCACCCGAGAAAATTTGGCTATGACACGGATAGGCGGGCGCGGCGGGAGGGCCGCGCTAAGGATTACGCCCGGTGTCGAGACTCCACTGCTTCGCGCAGGGTGTCGATCAGCGCCTGGATGCGCGAATGCTGCATCTTCATCGAGGCCTTGTTCACCACCAGGCGCGAGCTGATGTGCGCGATCAGTTCCTGGGGCTCCAGGCCGTTAGCGCGCAGAGTGTTGCCGGTATCGACCACGTCGATGATCTTGTCGGCAAGGCCGACCAGCGGCGCCAGCTCCATGGAGCCGTACAGCTTGATCACGTCGACCTGACGGCCCTGTTCGGCGTAGTAGCGCTTGGCGACATTGACGAACTTGGTGGCCACGCGCAGGCGCCCCTTGGGCTCCGGCGCGCCGACCGCACCGGCGGTCATCAGCTTGCAGTTGGCGATCTTCAGGTCCAGCGGCTCGTACAGGCCCTGGCCACCGTACTCCATGAGTACGTCCTTGCCCGCGACGCCAAGGTCGGCAGCGCCGTGTTCGACATAGGTCGGCACGTCGGTGGCGCGCACGATCAGCAGGCGCACGTCATCGAGCGTAGTGGGGATGATCAGCTTGCGGCTCTTGTCCGGATTCTCGGTCGGCACGATGCCCGCCGCTGCGAGCAGCGGCAGGGTGTCGTCGAGGATACGGCCCTTCGACAGGGCAATCGTCAGCATTGTCTGATTCTGCCTTAGCCCGGCACGCGGCGAATCTTCGCCCCGAGCAGTTGCAGTTTCTCTTCGATGCACTCGTAACCACGGTCGATGTGGTAGATGCGGTCGATCATGGTGTCGCCTTCAGCCACGAGGGCGGCGATCACCAGGCTGGCGGATGCACGCAGGTCGGTCGCCATGACCGGTGCGCCCTTGAGCTGCGGAACGCCGGTGACGATGGCGGTGTTGCCTTCGACGAGGATCTGCGCGCCCATGCGGTTCATTTCATAGACGTGCATGAAGCGGTTCTCGAACACGGTCTCGATGACCGCGCCGGTACCTTCGGCAATGGCGTTCAGGGAGATGAACTGGGCCTGCATGTCGGTAGGGAATGCCGGGTACGGCGCAGTGCGGATGTTCACCGCCTTCGGCCGGTTGCCCTTCATGTCCAGCTCGATCCAGTTGCTGCCGGTGGTGATATGCGCGCCGGCTTCGACCAGCTTGGCGAGCACCGCTTCGAGGATGGTCGGATCGGTATCCTTGAGCTTGACGCGGCCACCGGTAGCCGCGGCGGCGGCCAGGTAGGTGCCGGTCTCGATGCGGTCGGGCATGACGTTGTACTTGGCACCGCCACCCAGGCTTTTTACACCGTTGATGATGATGGTGTCGGTACCGGCGCCCTGCACGTCACCGCCCATGGCGTTGATGAAATTGGCCAGGTCGACGACCTCGGGCTCGCGTGCGGCATTTTCCAGCACGGAGCGGCCATTGGCCAGTGCAGCGGCCATCATGATGTTCTCGGTACCGGTCACGGACACGGTATCGAAGAAGAAGTGCGCGCCACGCAGACCACCGGCCGGAGCCTTGGCCTTGATGTAGCCGCCTTCGACGGCGATCTGCGCGCCCATGGCTTCGAGGCCGCGGATGTGCAGGTCCACCGGACGCGAACCGATGGCGCAGCCGCCGGGCAGCGCGACTTCGGCTTCACCGAAGCGGGCAACCATCGGGCCGAGCACCAGGATCGACGCGCGCATGGTCTTTACCAGCTCGTAGGGCGCCACCAGGGTCTTGATGGTGCTGGCGTCGACTTCGACGTTGAGTTTCTCGTCGATGATCGGCTGCACGCCCATACGACCGAACAGCTCGATCATGGTGGTGATGTCGTGCAGGTGCGGCAGGTTGCAGACGGTCACCGGGGTGTCCGCCAGCAGGGTTGCCGCGAGAATCGGCAGCGCGGAGTTCTTCGCGCCGGAGATGCGGATCTCGCCATCGAGACGAATTCCGCCGGTAATAATCAGTTTATCCATTGCTATTTTCCCCGTGGGCTCAGGAACGCTCGGCCCAGGCGGCGCGGCTGAAGAATTTCATGGTGACGGCGTGGATGGCGCCCGAGGCGATCCACTCGTTCAGGTGGGCATAGATCTGCTGCTGGCGCTTGACCGGGCTCAGGCCGGCGAGCTCGTCGCTGATCAGGTTCAGCTGGAAATTGCAGCCTTCGCCTTCCACTTCAATCTGGGTACCTGGGAGTTTCGATTCCAGGAAGTTTTTGACTTCTACGGCCTGCATGCTCAACCTCGTTCGGCGCCCTACGCGCGCGGGTCGGCCATGATACAAAAAAGCCCCCCGCCTGCGAACCCCGGCAGGGGAAGTCGCGGACGGAGGGCCTTCTCACTGTTTCAATGCTGTAACGGCAGGATCTCGAGAAGCTCGCCGACCTTGGCGATTTCCTGCATATCCTTGGGCAGGCCGGAGATCTGCAGCGACTTGCCGGCCTTGCGTGCATCACGGGTGTAGGACAGCAACAGCGACAATCCGACGCTACTGGAGCGTTCCACCGCCGAGCAATCCAGACGCAGTGCGCCAGCCTTGCTGGCAGCGATCAGCCGGGCACCCTGCTGACGCAGCGCGGGACCGGTGCTGTAGTCCAGCACGCCAGCGAGGGCCAGTTCGCCCTCGCTACGCTCCGTGATACTGCCCTGGCTCATTCCGCGCCGCCTTCCGGCTGACCCTTGGCAGCGTCCTTGGCCTTGGCGACCACCTGTCCCCAACCGGCGATGGTGGCTTCCAGGTCGTTGCGGTTCTTCTGCATGGAATCGGCGAACTGGTCACGGAACAGCTTGCCGATGTTGATGCCGTTGATGATCACGTTGCGCAGGCGCCAGGTGCCGGCCTGGTTGACCATGGTGTACTGCACTGGATAGACGGCACCGTTGCCGCCCACCACTTCCATGTTCACCGAAGCACGATCCTGGTCCTGCTTGCCGGTGTTCAGCACGCGGATGTCCTGGTTGTCATATTCCAGCAGTGCGTTGCCGTAGAACTGGAACAGGCTGTTCTTGAAGGTTTCCTCGAAGCGCTTGACCTGCTCCGGTGTCGCCTGGCGGGAGTACTTGACGGTCATCACGCCCTTGGCGATGCCCTCGGAGTCCACGACCGGGCCGAGAATGCGGTTCAGGGTGTCGTAGAACGCCTGGGGATTGGCCTTGTAGCTGGCCTTGTTGGTTTTCAGGTCCGTCAGCAGGCTGTCCACGGTCTGCTGCACGACCTGCTGAGCGGTCTGCTCGGCCTGGGCGAACAGCGGCAGGATCGCGAGCAGTACCAGGAAGCCACGGCGCAAGGTTTTCAACATGGAATGAGTCCTCATTTCTTCGAGTCGTCTTTGTTGACCGAATTCAGCAGGAACTTGCCGATCAGGTCTTCCAGCACGAGTGCCGACTGGGTGTCCTTGATGGTATCGCCTTCCTTCAGCAGCTCTTCGTCACCACCGACGCTGATACCGATGTACTTCTCGCCCAGCAGGCCGGCAGTCAGGATGGAGGCGGTAGAGTCGTCCGGGAGGTTGTTGACCTGGCGATTGATCTCCATGGTCACACGACCACGATAGCTGTCATGGTCCAGGTCCACCGCAGTGACCTTGCCGATGGTGACGCCTGCCATGGTGACCTTGCCGCGCACGGTCACGCCGGCGATGTTGTCGAAGTAGGCATACAGCTTGTAGGTATCGCCCGAATTGCCGATGGTCAGTCCGCTGACACGCAGGGCCAGCAGCAGCAGGGCCAGCAGGCCGGCCAGAATGAACAGGCCTACACCGATTTCCAGGGTGCGGGTTTGCATCAGAAGTCTCCAAACATCAAGGCGGTCAGGATGAAGTCCAACCCCAGCACGGCCAGGGAGGCATACACAACGGTACGGGTGGTGGCGCGGCTGATCCCTTCGGAGGTGGGCTCGCAGTCATAGCCCTGGAACACGGCGATCCAGGTCACGACGAAGGCGAACACCACACTCTTGATCACGCCATTGAGGATGTCCTTGGTGAACTGCACGCTGTTCTGCATGTTCGACCAATACGAACCATCGTAGACACCCAGCCAGTCCACAGCGACCAGGGCACCGCCCCAGATGCCGACGACACTGAAGATCGCCGCCAGCAGCGGCATCGAGATGAAGCCGGCCCACAGGCGCGGAGCGATGATGTACTTCAGCGGATCGACGCCGATCATCTCCAGGCTGGACAGTTGCTCGGTGGATTTCATGTTGCCGATCTCGGCAGTCAGCGCGGACCCGGCACGCCCTGCGAACAGCAGCCCGGTCACTACCGGGCCCAGTTCACGCAACAGGGTCAGCGCAACCATCTGCCCAACCGCCTGCTCGGAACCGTAGCTCGCCAGGATGTTGTAGCCCTGCAGGGCCAGCACCATGCCAATGAACAGGCCGGAGACGACGATGATCGCCAGGGACAGCACACCTACCGAATACAGCTGCTTGACCAGCAACTGGAAGGCGCCGCTGTGCACCCGGCGGCCGAAGATAGCATGCACCAGGAACAGGCTCGAACGGCCGAGCGACTCGAGGACATCGAGGCCCGCACGCCCGAGCAGGCGCACTCGCTCGAGCGATGAAGTCTTGCGCATCAACGTTCTCCCAGCAGGTCGGCGCGGTAATCGCGAGCAGGGTAATGGAACGGCACCGGACCATCCGGGATGCCCTTCATGAACTGGCGTACCCGCGGATCATCAAGACCCTGCAGGTCGGCCGGCGTTCCGTGGCCGAGCACCCGGCCGTCCCCGACGATATAGATGTAGTCGGCGATGCTGGCGGTTTCCGCCAGGTCGTGGGACACCACGATGGAGGTGATGCCCAGCGCATCGTTGAGCAGGCGGATCAGGCGCACCAACACGCCCATGGCGATCGGGTCCTGGCCCACGAAGGGCTCGTCGTACATCAGGATCTGCGGGTCCAGCGCGATCGCGCGGGCCAGCGCCACGCGGCGCTTCATGCCGCCGGACAGCTCGTCCGGCATCAGCTCCACCGCTCCGCGCAGGCCCACAGCCTGCAACTTCATCAGGACGATGTCGCGGATCATCTCCTCGGGCAGCTCGGTGTGCACGCGCAGCGGGAAGGCCACGTTCTCGAAGACATCGAGGTCGGTGAACAGCGCGCCGCTCTGGAACAGCACGCCGAACTGCTTGCGCATGTCGAACAGGTCGCTGCGCCCGAGCGTCGGGAGGTTCTGGCCGTTGACCCACACCTCGCCGCTCGCCGGGCGCAGCTGGGCGGCGATCAGTCGCAGCAGAGTGGTCTTGCCACACCCCGACGGCCCCATGATCCCGGTGACCTTGCCGCGTGGAATGCGGATGTCCACGTTATCGAAAATCTTACGCGTGCCACGCTTGAAGCTCAGGCCCTTCAACTCGACCGCGTATTGGTCATTGGTGCTCATAGAACTCCTTTCATCACGGCGCTGTCCGTTGCCCCGTCTGTCACATGGCAGAAACACGGCGCGGCAGGCCGAACGGCCGCGAACTATAACACCGCGCGAAGCCGCGCCCCAAGGGCTGCTAAGCCGCCGTTAAGGCACAGTTCAGCAAAATGCGCTCAACATTGAGATGCCAGTGATGAAGCCTTTGTCGCTTTCCCGTTATAATCTCGCACTTCATTTTGCCCCGCGCCTTTCGAACATGAGCCAGAAACACGATTTCATCCAGTCGGCACAACGTACCATCCGCCTCGAGCGTGACTCGGTCGACGCTTTGCTGCCGCGCATTGGCGACGATTTCTCCCTGGCCTGCGAGCTGCTGCTGAACTGCAAGGGCCGCGTCGTCGTGGTCGGCATGGGCAAGTCCGGGCACATCGCCCGCAAGATCGCTGCCACTCTGGCCAGCACCGGTACGCCGTCCTTTTTCGTGCACCCGGCCGAGGCCAGCCACGGCGACATGGGCATGATCACCAAGGACGACGTCGTCCTGGCCCTGTCCAACTCCGGCTCCACCGCTGAAATCGTCACCCTGCTGCCACTGATCAAGCGCCTGGGCATCACCCTGGTCAGCATGACCGGCAATGCCGAGTCGCCGCTGGCCAAGGCCGCCGCGGTCAACCTGGATGCCAGCGTCGAGCACGAAGCCTGCTCGCTGAACCTGGCCCCCACCTCCTCCACCACGGTTTCCCTGGTGATCGGCGACGCACTTGCCATCGCCCTGCTGGAAGCCCGCGGCTTCACCGCGGAGGACTTCGCTTTCTCGCATCCGGGCGGCGCACTGGGCCGTCGATTGTTGCTGAAAGTGGAAAACATCATGCACGTGGGTGAAGCATTGCCGCAGGTTTCCCCCGGCACTTCGCTCAGCGGCGCCCTGCTGGAAATGACCCGCAAGGGCCTGGGCATGACCGTCATCCTCGGCGAAGACGGCAAGCTCGCCGGCGTGTTCACCGACGGCGACCTGCGCCGCACCCTGGACAAGGGCCTGGACGTGCGCCAGGTGACCATCGACCAGGTGATGACGGTGCACGGCAAGACCGCCCGCCCGGACATGCTCGCCGCCGAAGCCCTGAAGATCATGGACGACCACAAGATCAACGTTCTGGTGGTGGTCGACGACAAGGATCATCCGGTCGGCGTACTGCACGTCCACGACCTGACCCGCGCAGGAGTCATCTGAATGACTGCCGACCTGCTGCAACGCGCGAAAGCGGTCCGCCTGGCGGTGTTC
Source organism: Pseudomonas sp. GD03903 (assembly GCF_029840045.1). Taxonomy (NCBI): domain Bacteria; kingdom Pseudomonadati; phylum Pseudomonadota; class Gammaproteobacteria; order Pseudomonadales; family Pseudomonadaceae; genus Pseudomonas; species Pseudomonas sp. GD03903. Next base: position 93,401 of record NZ_JAOCBT010000010.1, read on the forward strand.
GACGTCGATGGCGTGCTCACCGACGGCAAACTCTACTTCCTGCCCGACGGTGGCGAGTTCAAGACCTTCAATACCCTGGACGGCCAGGGCATCAAGATGCTGATGAATTCCGGCGTGCGCACGGCAATCATTACCGGCCGCTCGAGCCCGGTGGTCGAGCGCCGAGCGAAGAACCTGGGTATCAATCATCTGTTCCAGGGCCGCGAAGACAAGCTGGTCGCCCTCGACGAGTTGCTCGCCGAACTGGGTCTAGGCTATGAAGAAGTCGCGTATCTGGGCGACGATCTGCCCGATCTGCCGGCCATCCGCCGCGCCGGTCTGGGCATGGCTGTCGCCAGCGGCGACGCCTTCGTGCGCCAGCATGCCGACGGCGTAACCCAGGCCCGTGGCGGTGAAGGCGCCGCCCGCGAGTTCTGCGAACTGATCCTGCGCGCCCAGGGCAACCTCGAAGCTGCCCAGAACGCGTACCTCTAGAGCCGAACATGCCCAAGACACTCCAACAGAAGCTGTTGCTCGCCCTGATCGCCATCCTGCTGATCGCCCTCGGCTATTACTGGAACGTGCGCCTGGACTTCAACGAGCGGCAACTCAAGTCGCAGACCAGCGACGCTGTCGACTTCTACGTGGTGAATGCCAAGAGCATTCAATACCGCGCCGACGGTTCCCTCGCCTACGAGATGACCGCCGACAAACTCGAACACCTGAAAGCAACCGACGTGACCCTGGTCACCACGCCCGACCTCTTCTTCCACCGGGAGAACGAGCCTCAGCCGTGGCATGTCCAGAGCGTTCGCGCCGAAGTGGCCCCCGAAGGCAAGCAGGTCGAGCTGATCGACGACGTGCGCGTTTCGCGCACTGACGCGCAGCAACGCACGCTCCTGCTCAACACCTCGCGCATGACGGTGTTCCCAGACAAGGACTATGCGCAGACTGACCAGCCCGTGAAGATCACCGAACCCAACGGTGTGACCACGGCAGTTGGCATGAAAGCGTATCTGAAAGACAGCCGGATGCTCCTGCTGTCCAACGTAAGAGGTCAGCATGAGGCTCGTTAACACCCTCCCCCTTCTCTTCAGCCTCGCCGCCGCCATCGGCAGCTCTGCCGCCTGGGCTCTTCCCACCGACCGGGAACAGCCGATCCGCGTTCAGGCCGACAGCGCCGAACTGGATGACAAGCAGGGCGTGGCCGTGTATCGCGGCGACGTGGTGGTAACCCAGGGCAGCATGAAGCTGACTGGCAATACCGTTACGCTCAAGCAGAACAAGGACGGCGAAATCGAAGTCGTCACCTCGGTCGGCAAGCCCGCCTACTTCGAGCAGAAGCCGGCTCCGGACAAGCAGATCACCCAGGCCTACGGCCTGACGATCCAGTACTTCGTCTCGCAGAACCGGGTCGTGCTGATCGACCAGGCCAAGGTCATCCAGGAAGGCAACACCTTCGAAGGCGAGAAGATCGTCTATGACACCCAGCGCCAGATCGTCAACGCAGGCCGCGCCACCGGCTCCCAGGTGACCACACCGCGCCCGCGTATCGACATGGTCATCCAGCCCAAGAAAAAGCAGGATCAAGCGCAGTAATGGCTACGCTAACCGCCCAGCACCTCGCCAAGAGCTACAAGAGCCGGCAAGTCGTCCGCGATGTCAGCATGAGCATCGAAAGCGGGCAGATCGTCGGCCTGCTCGGCCCCAACGGAGCGGGCAAGACCACCTGCTTCTACATGATCGTCGGCCTGGTCCGCGCCGATCAGGGTGTCGTGCGCATCGACGAGCAGGACGTCACTCACCTGCCCATGCACGGCCGTGCGCGCGCCGGCATCGGCTACCTGCCGCAGGAAGCCTCGATCTTCCGCAAGCTGTCAGTGGCGGACAACATCGGTGCGATCCTCGAGACCCGCGCCGACCTCGACCGCGCCGGCCGCCAGGAAGCCCTGGAAGGCCTGCTTGAGGAGTTCCATATCCACCACATCCGCGACAACCTCGGCATGAGTCTGTCCGGCGGTGAGCGCCGCCGCGTGGAAATCGCCCGCGCACTGGCCAGTTCGCCGAAATTCATCCTGCTGGACGAACCCTTCGCCGGCGTCGACCCGATCTCCGTGGGCGACATCAAGCAGATCATCCATCACCTCAAGGCCAAGGGCATCGGCGTACTGATCACCGACCACAACGTCCGCGAGACCCTGGACATCTGCGAAACGGCATACATCGTCAACGACGGTCAGCTGATCGCCGAAGGCAGCGCCGAGAGCATCCTCGCCAACGATCTGGTGAAGGAAGTCTACCTGGGCCACGAGTTCCGCCTCTAAAGCCCTTCGCCGCGACCAACCGGGGCGCCGCAGCCCCCATATTCTCCCTGCGCGTGGTGCGGCTCGACGGCCGTTCCGCGCCGTATCCGGCTGCCCGGACCAGCCCGGCGCAACCGGGTTGTAACGAAAGGTCGACAGGCCCTAGGCAAAGCGTCCAAACTCAGGCATATAATTTGCTTCCTCGCGGCACCCCGGTGTCCGTAGTCGTGGATATGGCGCGCTTTGCGCCAGCGAACAAGGTGCCTAGTTCCAGCCATGAAACCATCGCTAGTCCTCAAGATGGGCCAGCAGCTGACGATGACTCCGCAGCTGCAACAGGCCATCCGACTGCTCCAGCTCTCCACGCTGGACCTCCAACAGGAAATCCAGGAAGCCCTGGAGTCCAACCCGATGCTGGAGCGCCAGGAAGAAGGCGAGGACTACGATAACAGCGACCCCATGGCGGACGGTGCCGAGTCGGGAGCCAACGGCGCCAGCAGCAACTCTCAGGACAATTTCCAGGAAAGCACCACGCCCAACGTCGACAGCCTCGACGAAGACCAGTGGGCCGAGCGCATCCCCAATGAACTGCCGGTCGACACCGCCTGGGAAGACATCTACCAGACCAGCGCCAGCAGCCTGCCCAGCAACGATGACGACGAGTGGGACTTCACCTCTCGCACCTCCGCCGGCGAGAGCCTGCAGAGCCACCTACTGTGGCAGCTCAACCTGGCCCCCATGTCCGATACCGACCGCCTGATCGCCCTGAGCATCATCGACGGCATCAACGACGACGGTTACCTCGAAGAATCCCTAGATGACATCCTCGCCTCCATCGACCCCGAACTGGGTCTGGAGATGGATGAAGTGGAAGTCGTACTGCGCCGTGTGCAGCAGCTCGAACCCGCCGGTGTCGGCGCGCGCAACCTGCGCGAATGCCTGCTGCTGCAACTGCGCCAGATGCCCACCAAGACCTACCTGCTCAGCGAAGCCATCCGCCTGGTCAGTGACCACCTGGACCTGCTCGGCAGCCGCGATTACAGCCAACTGATGCGCCGCATGAAGCTCAAGGAAGACGAGCTGCGCGAAACCATCGAGCTGATCCAGTCGCTGCACCCGCGCCCGGGCTCGCAGATCGAATCCGGCGAAGCGGAGTACGTGGTCCCGGATGTCATCGTGCGCAAACACAATGACCGCTGGCTGGTCGAACTGAACCAGGAAGCGGTCCCCCGCCTGCGCGTCAACTCGCAGTACGCAGGCCTGGTGCGCCGCGCCGACTCCAGCGCCGACAACACCTTCATGCGCAACCAGCTGCAGGAAGCACGCTGGTTCATCAAGAGCCTGCAGAGCCGCAACGAGACGCTGATGAAGGTCTCGACGCAGATCGTCGAGCACCAGCGCGGCTTCCTCGAATACGGCGAGGAAGCGATGAAACCACTGGTCCTGCACGACATCGCGGAAGCCGTGGGCATGCACGAATCGACCATCTCTCGCGTCACCACGCAGAAATTCATGCACACGCCGCGCGGCATCTTCGAGCTGAAATATTTCTTCTCAAGTCACGTCAGCACCTCCGAAGGCGGCGAATGCTCGTCCACCGCGATCCGCGCCATCATCAAGAAACTGGTCGCGGCGGAAAGTCCGAAAAAGCCATTGAGTGACAGCAAGATCGCTGGTTTACTGGAGGCACAGGGCATTCAAGTGGCACGTCGTACCGTCGCCAAGTACCGGGAGTCCCTAGGGATCTCTCCCTCGAGCGAGCGCAAGCGGCTGGTGTGACGTTGATCCACGCCAAGGTGTTCCGGCGGCAGGCCTCATAACCTGCCACTTACACACGGGCAACAAGGAGAAAGCGGTATGCAAGTCAACATCAGTGGACATCAACTGGATGTGACCGACGCCCTGCGCGACTATGTCGGCGAGAAACTTGGCCGACTGGAGCGCCACTTCGACAAGATCACCAATGTTCAGGTCATCATGGAGGTCGAGAAGCTGAAGCAGAAAATTGAAGCCACCCTCCACATCGCCGGTGGCGAAGTGGTGGCCTGCGCCGAACATGAAGACATGTACGCGGCCATCGACCTGCTCACCGACAAGCTCGACCGCCAACTGATCAAGCACAAGGAAAAATACCTCGAACGCCAGCAAGGTGTTGGTGTTCGTTAACCCCTCTCTATGATCCGACTTGAGCAAATCCTGACCCCCGGCCGTTCCCTCGTGAACGTGCCGGGCGGCAGCAAGAAACGTGTCCTCGAACAAATCGCCAACCTGGTGGCTCGCGAGCTGCCGGGTTTCGATTCCCAAGACATCTTCGACAGCCTGGTGGCCCGGGAACGCCTGGGCTCCACCGGCTTCGGCAATGGCATCGCCATTCCGCATTGCCGCCTCCCCGGCTGCCAGTCGCCCATCAGTGCCATCCTGCACCTTGACCACCCGGTAGATTTTGACGCCCTCGACGGCGCGCCGGTTGACCTGGTGTTCGTGCTGCTGGTGCCTGAAGCAGCCACCGAGGAGCACCTGGAACTGCTTCGGCAGATCGCTTCCATGCTCGACCGCTCCGACGTCCGCGACCGCCTGCGTCACGCCGCCAACGGCGAGGACCTGTACCGGATCGTCGTGGATTTCCAGAACAACGGGCACTGAGCATGCGCCTGATCATCATCAGTGGGAGATCCGGCTCGGGCAAGAGCACCGCGCTCAACGTGCTCGAGGACAACGGCTTCTACTGCATCGACAACCTGCCGGCCAGCCTCCTGCCGGACCTGGCCCAGCGCGCGCTGCTGCATACCGAGCTGCTGCACCCCCAGGTCGCCGTCTCCATCGATGCGCGCAACCTGCCCAGCCAGTTGCAACGCTTCCCCGAGCTGCTGCAGGAGGCGCGTGAAAAGCACATCCAGTGCGATGTGCTGTACCTCGATGCCGATGATGAAACCCTGCTCAAACGTTTCTCCGAGACCCGTCGACGTCACCCGCTGACCACCGACACCCGCTCCCTGGCCGAGGCCATCAGCGACGAGTCGAACCTGCTGGCACCGATTGCCGATCTGGCGGACCTCAAGCTCAACACCACCAACCTGAACCTCTACCAGCTGCGCGACGTGCTCAAGCTGCGCCTGCTGAACAAGCCCGAACTGGGCACCGCCTTCCTGGTCGAATCCTTCGGCTTCAAGCGCGGCATGCCGGTGGACGCGGACCTGGTGTTCGACGTGCGCTGCCTGCCCAACCCGTACTGGAAGCCCGAGTTGCGCGACCACACCGGGCTGGAAACGGAAGTCCAGGAGTACCTGGCGGCGCAACCGGATGTCGAGGAGATGTACCAGGATATTCTCGCCTACCTGAACAAATGGCTGCCGCGCTTTGCCGCGAGCAACCGGGCCTATGTGACCATCGCCATCGGCTGCACTGGCGGCCAGCACCGCTCGACCTATATTGCCGAGCGCATTGGTCAGGCCCTCAAGGAAACCCTCACCAACGTACAGATTCGCCACCGCGACCTGAGCTAAGCAGCGACAGACAACAAAAGGACAGCCCCTCGCGATGCCCGCCCTCGAAGTCACCATCATCAACAAACTTGGCCTGCACGCACGTGCGGCTGCCAAATTCGTCGGCGTTGCAGGGCGATTCCCCTGCCAGGTTCGCGTAGGTCGCAACCCGGAGAGCACAGTGGACGGCAAGAGCATCATGGCGGTAATGATGCTCGCCGCCGGCAAGGGCACCAATCTGCACCTCGCTGCCGAAGGCGAGCAGGAAGACGAAGCGCTCAAGGCGCTGGTCGAGCTGATCAACAACTACTTCGACGAAGGCGAGTGACGCGCCGGGCCTTCGATCAGCCCAGCGACGTATCCAGCACCATCATCAGACAGAAGCCGATGATCAGCCCCTGTGTGGCCTGCGCCGCATGCCCGCGACGCTGGGACTCGGGAATGATCTCGCGCACCACCACATAGAGCATCGCCCCCGCCGCCGCGGCCAGCCCCCAGGGCAGGAACATTCGCGAAATCCCGATCAGCCAGGCGCAGAGCACGGCGAACAGCGGCTCGACCAGCCCGGAAGCAGCCCCCGCCAACGCCGCCTTGCCGCGAGACACACCCGCCCCTGCCAGTACCAGCGCAATGGCCAACCCCTCGGGTACGTCCTGCAGGGCTATGCCCAGCGCCAAGCCGCTGGCGCCCTGCACCTCCCCGCCAGCCGCAACGCCTACGGCCATGCCTTCGGGAATGTTGTGCAGGACAATGGCGGCGACGAACAGCAGGATGCGTGCGGGCACCTTGCCTTCGGCCGCCCCCTGAATGTTCGCTTGCGCGTCTTCGAGCACCCGACCGAACACCGCCAGGCCGAATGCGCCCAGCGCCAGGCCGAGGCTGACCAGCAGTGACGCCAACCAGGTCGGCCGGCCGGAAACTTCGGCGGCTTCCAGTGCAGGCAACAGCAGCGAGAAGGCGGTAGCGGCCAGCATCACCCCGGCGCCAAAGCCGAGCATCGCATCGGCGATACGCGCCGGCATGCTACGTACCAGCAGCACGGGAAGCGCGCCCAGAGCGGTGCCGAGCGCGCAGAGCATGCCGCCGTGCAGGGCCAGGTACATGGGTGCAGACAGCGACAGCCTTGCCAGCAGCATCAGATGCTGCGCCACCAGCACGCCGCCCCCCAGGACGATGCCCAGCCCCAGTAGCCAGCGCAGATTGCGCCCACCGCTTTCACGCAAGCTCTGGACGATCAGGCGCATCGCAGGTCCACCGCTTTCATCCCTGCCCTCGTGCCTGCAACGCCTGCCGGTAGCGGCGCAGTACTTCCGGCCAGGCCACGACGTTGTAGAAAGCTGCAATGTATTCCGGCCGGCGATTCTGGTAGCGCAGGTAGTACGCATGCTCCCAGACATCCAGGCCGAGGATCGGCAGATTGCCCTGCATCAGCGGACTGTCCTGGTTGCCGCTGCTTTCAACGACCAGCCTGCCTTGCGGATCAACGCACAACCATGCCCAGCCACTGCCAAAGCGGGTCAGGGCGGCTTTGGTGAATGCCTGGCAGAAAGCGTCGTAGCCACCCAGTTCGGCATCGATGGCCTGGTGCAGCTCTTCCTGCGGCTGGCCGCCACCATCCGGCGCCATCACGGTCCAGAACAGTGAATGGTTAGCGTGGCCGCCGCCGTTGTTGATCACCGGGCCGCGCAGGGCATCGGGCAGGCGGTCGAGTTGCTGCAGCAGTTCCTCCACCGCAACCTCGGCGAACTCGGTGCCTTCCAGCGCCGCATTGAGGTTGTTGATGTAGGTCTGGTGGTGCTTGCTGTGATGGATTTCCATGGTCTGCGCGTCGATGTGCGGCTCCAGCGCATCGTAGGCGTAGGGCAAGGCGGGCAGGACGTGGGGCATTTTCAAACCTTCTTCAGTGGTAGCGCATCGACTCAGTGATAACGCATCGATTGAACGGCGGTGAACAGCCCCGGGCGCAACTCGACCGCGCCTTGACGGCGCAGCAGGCGCTGGGTGCGCGGATAGGTACCGTGCTCGCCGATGAAGTTGAGCAGTTCGACGTAGGTACGACGGCTGTGCTGCACCGCGGCCGCGCGCAGATCCGAGCATTTGCGCAGGTCCTCGCCCAGCACCAGCAGGCGCTCGTGGCAGGCGCACAGGTACTCGGCGGTTTCCTCTGGTTGGCCCAGTTGCAGGTGCAGGTCGCCGAGGTTGTGGTGCGAGATGACGAAGGCCATCACCGCTTCCTCGGCGTCATGCCAGCGATCCAGCAGCACCTGCGCCAGCGCCAGGGCGTGGAGGTAGTGCTCACGGGCATCGATCAACTCGTTGCGAATGAAGCAGCGGTTGCCCAGTTCGATGGTGCGTTGCCAATGGCGCATGGCAGGTTCCTCCAGTGGGTGGGGCGGACTCAGAGTCCGCCGGCGGTGAGCTTCTCGGGATCGAGCAGTTGCTCAAGGCGGGCACGGTCCAGGTCAGTCCCTTTCAAATCAGAGCTTTCAAGCGCAACGTCGATGATCGGCCGGCCTTCGCGGTAGGCCTGCTTGGCGATCTCCGCGGCCTTCTGGTAGCCGATGATCGGGTTCAGCGCGGTGACCAGGATCGGGTTGCGCGACAGCGCCTCGCGCAGGCTCGCTTCGTTGACCTTGAAGCTGGCAATGGCCTTGTCGGCGAGCAGGCGGCTGACGTTGGCCAGTAGATGGATGCTGTGCAGCAGGTTGTCGGCGATCACCGGCAGCATCACGTTCAACTCGAAATTGCCGGACTGGCCAGCGACGGCGATGGTGGTGTCGTTGCCCATGACCTGGGCGGCAACCATCGCGGTGGCTTCGGGAATGACCGGGTTGACCTTGCCCGGCATGATCGACGAACCCGGCTGCAACGCTTCGAGCTCGATCTCGGCGAGGCCGGCGAGCGGGCCGGAGTTCATCCAGCGCAGGTCGTTGGCGATCTTCATCAGCGCCACGGCCAGGGCCTTGAGCTGGCCGGAGGTGGCCACGGCAATGTCCTGGGCGCCGATCAGCGCGAAGAAGTCATCGCCGGGACGGAACACCAGCCCGGTCAGACCATTGAGTTCCTCGCAGAAGCGCGCGGAGAACTGTGGATGCGCATTCACTCCAGTGCCAACGGCGGTGCCACCCTGAGCAAGCTGCTGCAGCGCCGGCAGTTGCCCCTCGATGCCCTGCGAGGCCTGGCGTACCTGCTGCGCCCAACCGCCAAGCACCTGACTCAGGCGCACCGGCATGGCGTCCATCAGGTGAGTGCGTCCGGTCTTCACATGCTGGTGCACGGCCCTGGCCTTCTTCTCCAGGGTTGCATGCAGGTGGTCCAGCGCCGGCAACAAGTGCTGGTGGATCTCCAGCGCCGCACTGATGTGGATGGTCGAGGGGATGATGTCGTTGCTGCTCTGCCCGCAGTTGACCTGGTCGTTGGCGTTGACCGGCTTGCCCAGGCGGCGGCTGGCAAGCGTCGCGACCACTTCGTTGGCGTTCATGTTCGAACTGGTGCCCGAGCCGGTCTGGAACACATCCACCGGGAAGTGCTGCTGCAGGTCGCCGGCCAGCAATTCCTCGCAGGCGGCAACGATGGCGGCGCCGGTTTCCGCGTCCAGCTGTTCCAGGCTGACATTCGCCCGTGCCGCGGCGGCCTTGGCCAGCAGCAGCGCGCGGATGAACGGACGCGGCATGCGCTGGCCGCTCACCGGGAAGTTGTTCACCGCCCGCTGCGTCTGGGCCCCGTAGAGCGCCGCAGCCGGCACCTCCAGTTCGCCCATGCTGTCGCGTTCGATACGGCTGTCAGTCATTCTCAATTCCTTCTTGCAGCTTCAGGGAAGGCGCCATCTCCTGCTGCGCCATCCGCCGGCCGAGCAGGCACAGGCGTTGGCGCTGAGCGGTAGAGGTCGCCAGGCGTTGCAGTTCGCGTAGAGGGAGATAGGCGTGATCCAGGCAGAGCACCCGCCAGTGCCAGGGCAATGCGATGTCGCGGCTGCTGTCGAGCAGCAACTGGAAGCACTTCTCGAAGAGGCGCCAGGCCGGCACCGGCTCCCAGGCCGCCAGGTAACGCGCCTCGCACAAGTACTGTTCGACCAGACGCGGCTCATCCGGCTCCAGGGCGCAGCGGATGCGGGTCCCCAGGCGGTACCAGCGGTCGGTGATCGAGCTGTCGATCTCGACAAACATGGCAATCCCTCAATCGATAATGAGATTGATTATTGTTTGCGAGAATCAAAAAAACAAGCCGCCCGAACGCAATGCGCTGGGCGGCTAGTCTGGAGAAGGGCTTTGGGAAGGACTGAAAGCCGCGGCCAGCAAGGCCGCGGCGGGTGGATCAGTTACCGGCGACCATCATTTTTTCAATGAGCACGGAGCCGGTGTGCAGGTTGCCGCGGTACTCGACGTCGTTGCCGATGGCGACGATGTTGCGGAACAGGTCACGCAGGTTGGCGGCAATGGTGACTTCCTGTACCGGGAACTGGATTTCACCGTTCTCCACCCAATAGCCACCGGCGCCGCGCGAGTAATCGCCGGTCACCAGGTTGACGCCCTGCCCCATCAGCTCGGTGACCAGCAGGCCACGGCCCATGCGGCGGATCAGGGCGGCCTGGTCCTCGTCGCCATGGCTGACGAACAGGTTGTGCACGCCGCCGGAGTTGGCCGTGCTGGGCATGCCCAGCTTGCGCCCGGAGTAGGTGCCGAGCACATAGGAAACCAGCTCGCCGCCTTCGACGAAGGGTTTGGCATAGGTGGCGAGGCCGTCATTGTCGAACGAGGCACTGCCCAGCGCGCCGCGCAGCAGCGGGCGTTCGTCCAGGGTCAGCCATTCCGGGAACAACCGCTGGCCCAGCGCACCTTCGAGGAAGGATGACTTGCGGTACAGGCTGCCGCCGGAGATGGCACCGAGGAAGTGGCCGAACAGGCCGACCGCGACTTCCGGGGCAAACAGCACCGGCACTTCAGCGGTCGGCACCGGGCGCGCGCCGAGCCGGCTGGCGGCGCGCTCGGCGGCACGGCGACCGATGGATTCGGGAGTCGCCAGCAGCTCACCGCGGCGGTTCACGTCATACCAGTAGTCGCGCTGCATCTGCCCTTCGCCTTCGGCGATCATCACGCAACTCAGGCTGTGGCGGGTACTGGCATAGCCGCCAACGAAGCCATGGCTGTTGCCGTAGACGCGGCAGCCCTGATGGGTGTTCAGCGTGGTGCCGTCGGCCTTGGTGACGCGCTTGTCGGTGGCGAACGCGGCAGCCTCGCAGGCCAGCGCGCGCTCGATGGCCTGGTCGGGAGTGATCGACCAGCCGTGGTAGAGATCCAGGTCCGGCAGGTCCCGTGCCATCAGCGCAGGGTCCGCCAGGCCGGCGCAGTCATCCTCGGAAGCATGCTTGGCAATCGCCAGCGCCGCTGCCACGGTTTCACGAATAGCGTCCGCGCCGGTCGCCGAGGTGCTCGCCGAGCCCTTGCGCTGGCCGACGTAGAGGGTGATACCGAAGCCCTGGTCGCGGTTGAACTCGACGGTCTCGACTTCACCCTGGCGCACCGAGGTCGACAGCCCCTGCTCCACCGACACCGCCACCTCGCAGGCGCTGGCGCCCTGCCGGGAAGCCTCGGCAATGATCCGCTCGACCTGCTCGCGCAGTTCGGGAAGGACCTCCGGGCTCACTGCCGGGTTGTGTTCGCTCATTGCATGCCTCTCCTGTTCATGTTCCGGCCCCGCCATCAGGCGGCGGCAACCGGCGCGGGCCGGACAAGCGGCCCCTGACTCGTTATCATGGCGGCGTTTTCAAAGAGACCCCCGCCATGGCTGAAATTCACGATGACGACTCGTCCTTCGATGAGAAGAGCAAGTCGCAAGTAAAACGCGAAATGCACGCGCTGCAGGAACTCGGCGAGCGCCTGACCACGCTCAAGGCCGACATGCTCGACCGCATGCCGCTCACCGATCCGCTGCGCCGCGCGCTGGAAGAAGCACCCAAGCACAAGGCCAACGCCGCCAAGAAACGCCATCGGCAGTTCATCGGCAAGCTGATGCGCGACCAGGACGTCGAGGCCATCCTCGCCCTGCTGGAACAGGTAGATACCTCGACCCGCCAGTACAACGAACGCTTCCACGCCCTGGAGCGCTGGCGCGACCACCTGATCACCGGCGGTGACGCAGCGCTGTCCGCGTTCTTCGGTGAATACCCGGAAAGCGACCGCCAGCACCTGCTCCAGCTGATCCGCCACGCCCAGCACGAGGCCGCTCACAACAAGCCTCCGGCCGCGGCGCGGAAGATCTTCAAGTACATCCGCGAGCTGGACGAGCTCAAACGCGGTCTGCGCTGAGCAGCCGCGTCCCTCTCTCCAAGCCACACGGGCAACGGCCTCAGGCGCCCGTGCCGCCAACGGTGATCGCGTCGATCTTCAGGGTCGGCTGGCCGACACCGACCGGCACGGACTGGCCGTCCTTGCCGCAGGTGCCCACGCCGCTGTCCAGTGCCAGGTCGTTGCCGACCATGGACACCCGGCTCATCACTTCCGGGCCGTTACCGATCAGGGTCGCGCCCTTCACCGGGCGAGTGATCTTGCCGTTCTCGATCAGGTAGGCCTCGCTGGTGGCGAAGACGAACTTGCCGCTGGTGATATCCACCTGGCCGCCACCGAGGTTCGCGCAGTAGATGCCGCGCTCGACGCTGGCGATGATTTCCTGCGGATCGCTCTGCCCGGCCAGCATGTAGGTGTTGGTCATGCGCGGCATCGGCAGGTGCGCGTAGGACTCGCGGCGGCCGTTGCCGGTGCGCGCCACACCCATCAGGCGGGCATTGAGCTTGTCCTGCATGTAACCCTTGAGGATGCCGTTCTCGATCAGCACGTTGCAGTTGGTCGGCGTGCCTTCGTCGTCCACCGACAGCGAACCGCGGCGACCAGCGATGGTGCCGTCATCGACGATGGTGCACAGGCTGGACGCGACCTTCTCACCGATACGCCCGCTGTAGTTCGAGCTGCCCTTGCGGTTGAAGTCGCCTTCCAGGCCGTGGCCCACGGCTTCGTGCAGCAGCACGCCGGACCAGCCGGCGCCCATCACCACCGGCAGGCTTCCGGCCGGCGCAGGCACCGCTTCCAGGTTGACCAGCGCCTGGCGCAGCGCCTCGCGGGCGTAGCTCATGGCGCGGTCTTCCTGCAGGAAGTACTTGTAATCAGTGCGACCGCCACCGCCATGACCGCCGCGCTCGCGGCGGCCGTTCTGCTCGACGATGACACTGACGTTGAAACGCACCAGCGGGCGGATGTCCGCGGCCAGCGAACCGTCCGCCGCGGCGATCAGCACCTGGTCCCAGACACCGGCGAGGCTGACGGTGACCTGCTGGATGCGCGGATCGAGGGCGCGGGTAGCGGCGTCGATCTTCTGCAGCAGCTCGACCTTCTCCGCGCGGCTCATCACATCCAGCGGGTTTTCGCCGGCATACAGGCGAGTCGGCACCACGGCCTTGAAGGCCTGCACCTTGCCATTCTGCCCGGCTCGGGAGATCGAGCGTGCAGCGCGGGCAGCCTGGATCAGCGCTTCATGGTTGATCGCGTTGCTGTAGGCGAAGCCGGTCTTCTCGCCGGACTGCGCGCGCACGCCCACGCCCTGGTCCATGTGGAAGCTGCCTTCCTTGACGATGCCGTCCTCGAGCATCCAGGACTCGGAAACCTGGCTCTGGAAGTACAGGTCGGCGGCGTCGATGCCGGGACCGCTCAGCTCGTGCAGGATCGGCGACAGTTGGTCGATATCCAGACCACCGGGGGTCAGCAGGTGCTGGCTGACGGATGACAACAGTTCGCTCATATTCACTCCGTACGCGCCGGTCGAGGTTCGACCGGCGGGAAAAATCTTCTGTGCCGGGCAATCGGCATGCGCTGCCGGACCGCCGCCTGTTCCTCGCCATCGAGTTCGGCCAGCAGCACGGCCTCGCCCTTGGCCTGCTCGGCCAGGATACGCCCCCAGGGGTCGACGATGGCCGACTGCCCCCAGGTTTCCCGGCCCTTGGGATGGGTACCGCCCTGCCCGGCCGCCAGCAGATAACACTGGGTTTCGATGGCGCGGGCGCGGATGAGAATTTCCCAGTGCGCTGCGCCAGTCACCGCGGTGAATGCCGAGGGGGCACTGATAAGCTCCGCGCCGGCTTCGCGCAGCGCGGTGTAAAGCTCGGGGAAGCGCAGGTCGTAGCAGACCGTCAGCCCCAGTCGTCCGACCGGCGTATCCGCCACCACCACGCGCTGGCCGAAGGCGTAGTCGTCCGACTCGCGATAGCGACCACGGGCATCAGCAACGTCCACGTCGAACAGGTGCAGCTTGTCGTAGCGCGCCGCCACTTCACCGTGCTCGTCCACCAGCAGCGAGCAGGCATTGGCCTTGGCTCCCGGTTGGTTCTCCGGCGGCAACGGCAGGGTGCCGGCGACTATCCACAACCTGAGGTCGCGGGCGGTGCTTTTCAACCAGGGCAGGATCGGGCCTTCACCAAGGGCTTCGGCGCGACCGATGTCGGCCAGGTCTCGGCGACCCATGGCGGCGAAGTTTTCCGGAAGTACGGCAAGACGCGCGCCGCCGCTGGCAGCTTGCTCCAGCAGGCGACGGGCGGCAGCGAGGTTAGCCAGGACATCGTCCTGGCTGACCATCTGGATGACGGCGATGGACATGCTCAGCTCCGGGATTACCTGGGTTTCATGCTAACCGATGCCCGGGCATTGTGCTTGGCCGCCGGTTCAGTGAGGTTTTTCGAAGGGTTTCTCGAAGCTGATGGTCGGGCTCTGCCATTGTCCCTTCACGCTGTACTGCACGCTGGCAAAGCGCGCGACCTTGTCACCCAGCAGCTTGTCCACCACGAACAGCGCACCGCCGATGGCGGGAGCGCCGACAATCAGCGCGGCGAGTGGCAGGTTGTTGGTCACCGGCAGGGTCACCAGCAGCTTGGCGTCGATCTCGTCGTGGGCCATATCCAGGGTGCCGTTGAGCTCCAGGTTGCTCGACGGTCCATCCAGGCGCAGCGGTTCGCGGGTGAAGTAGACGCCGTCGGTGGCGGTAAGCACGCCCTTGACCCGGTCGTAGCTCAGCCCCTTGCCCAGGAGGTCGGAGAAGTCCAGGCGCAGGCGGCGGTTGATGGCATTGAAGTTGAGCAGGCCGAACACCCGCAGGGCATTGGCGCCGCCCTCCACTTCGACGAACTGGCCCTTGCGCAGGCTGGCGTCCAGGGTACCGCCGAAACGCCGCAGGTTCAGCGCCGCCGGTGACCCCGGCCAGTTGCCGTTGATGTCCACGCTGAAGCGCTCGCTGGTCACGCTGGGTGCGAAGTCCCAGGCCTTGAGCACGTCGCCCAGGTTCTTGCCCTCCAGCTTGCCCTGGAAGGTGCTGCGCGCGCTCGCTTCCAGTCCATCCCAGCGCAGGTTGCCCTTCACCGACAGGCCGCGCAGGTCCAGGTTCACGTTGTTGAAGCCAACACCGGTGGGCGTCGGGCGCAGGTTGAAGCTCCAGGCACCGACCGGCTTGCCGGCCTTGAGGACCTGGCGGATAGACACGTCCATCGGTGGCAGGCTACGCGGATCGACCTTCGCCAGCGGGTCAGGCTGCTCGACCGCCTTCGCGGAATCGATGGCCTCGCCCTTGGGCAGGTCGAGGCGGTCCAGGGCGATCTGGATCGGCTTCACCTTGCTGTCGGGCAAGGTGACCTTGCCGGAGACCAGCGAGCTGACCAGCCCGACCTGCCAGCTGCTGTCGACACGCGCCACATCCAGCGTGAGGTTTTCCAGGGTCTGGCCAAAGCCCTTGAAGCGGCCGATCTGCAGATCAGCGCCGCGCAACAGGCCAGCGGCGCCTTCCACCCCGGTATTGGAGTATTTCTTCGCCACCGCCATCCAGGCGTCGGCGTCGACTTCGTCGATCTTGCCGCGCACCTGTACGCCATTCCAGTTGGGCAGCACGGCCGGGTCGCCACCCAGGCGCAACACGCCACGGCCGGCCAGCGGCTGCTCTGCCGGAGCCGCATAGGCCAGGCTGGCGCGATCGCCGTAGGTTGCCCAGTAGCGGCGCTCGGCGCCCTCGAGGGTCATGCGCCATTCGCTCTCGCGGGTTTCCTGCGCGGCCTTGCCCAGCGGCGCCGGCAGGTCGATGGTAACGCCCTGCAGGTTCGAGGCGACCTGCAACTGGCTGTCCTTGCCGTCGAGCAGCAGGTTGAGCTGGAACGGCACGCGGCCGTCCACCGGCAACTGTTTCTGCACCTTGCCCCAGTCGAGCAGGGTCTTCACCGCCACCTGGCCCCCCACCAGCACCCGCGTGCGCGGAGCGCCATTGCGGCCTTCGGCGCGAATGTTGCCGGTGATACGGCTACCGAGCACCTGAGCGGAGACGTTCTGCCCGCTCAGACCGCTGTCGGTGTCGTAGCGGAACTTGCCCTTCACCTGTTCGAGGTTCAGCTCGGGCTTGGCGATCTTCAGCTGTGCCTTGTCGGTGTCGAAATCGACTATCACCCGCGCCTTGCTCGCCTCGCCTTTGGCCAGGGGAATGTCGAGGTTGAGGTGGCCGTTGAGGTCGCCCTTGCCTTCCCAGCCGGCGAAGGTGTGCGTCGCACCGATCGGCGAGTCCTGGAGAATCTTCAGGCCATCGACGAGGTTGCTGTCGATGTCGCCATTCACGTGCAGATGGGACACTTCGCCCGGATTCGAGTGAGGAATCTCCACCAGCACATCGCGCACCTGGCTGTTGAGGATCTGCCCGCGGGTGGCGTTGATGCTGACCCCGGTGTCCTCGACGCGCACCTCGCCCTCAGCCTTGCTCAGGCCCGGCCAGCCCGGCTGGTAATCGAGCACGCCGTCATGCACCTTGAAGTACAGGGTCATGGCATGGGCTTCCGGCGCCGAGCCCTTCTGCAGCGAACCTTGCCAGAGGAAATAGCCCTGCTCGATGCGCCCGCTCTTGATCGAGCCCTTGAGCCAGGCAGCCAGATCCTTGCTCATCTGCGGGATGACGGTAGGCAGGTATTTACCGGTGTAGCGCGCATCGCCATTGCTCATGCCCACGCGCAGGTCCATGTAGTCTTCCTGCGCCGGATCGCGCATCAGGCGAATCAGGATGTCGCCGGCGATGGTTCCCTCATCGCCCTCCACCTGCATCAGGTGGCTGCCGAGCGTGAAGGCCTCGTCGTTGAGCTGGAAGAACATCCGCGTGCGCGCGGTGCGGTAGTGCCAGGGCTCGGGAAACAGCGTGGCCAGGTGCAGCATGAAGTCCTGGGCGTTGGCGTCCAGCGTGCCGCCGCCGAGGTTGCCGCTGAAGGTGCCGTCGACGTTGGCCACGGCGGGTACGTCGTGGAAGGCGCTGACCCCGACCTTCTCCAGGTTGGTGGCGTAGGCGACGCGCTCGGCGCCCTCGCGCTGCGGCCAGTAATCGAAGTTGACGTTGTGCAGCACGCCGTGTGGTTTCAGGCCATCAAGCCACTCGATGGCCTTGTCCGGCAGGGGGGCCAGCGCGCTGATGGTCGGCCCCAGCGGAGTCAGGTCGAGGCGGTCGGCGCGCAACTGCCAGTGCTCTTCACCCTTCATCCGGCGAGTCAGTTCGAGTTCCACCTCGCCCCAGCGGGTATCACCGAGGTTCGCTGCAAGATCGGCGACGCGCACATCCAGATCGTCGCCATTGCGCTGGAAGAACAGGCTGACGCCCAGGTCGCTCAGGCTCACCGGCTTGCGCTCGCCCAGCGCCGCAGTGATCTGCGGCGCGTTCAGGCGCGCCACGGCGGCGGTCGGTACGCCCTTTTCAATGGTCGCCCACAACTCGCCGCCAGCTTTGGCCTGGGACAGCTTCCAGGCGCCAGTGAGGCGCTCGGGCAGCCACTTGGCCCAGTCGGCCTGCGGCAGGCTCAGGTACAGCTGGGCCGAACTCTTCGCCCAGTCATCACGGTTCAAGCGGGTTTCCAGGCGCGCCGCCACTGGCTCACCACCAGGCAGGCTCAGGCGCGCTTCCAGGCGCTGGCGGCTGCCGCTGCGCAGAGTCATGCCGACATAAGTCAGCGACAGCGGGTTGGCCTGCTGCGGCAGTACCGTCAGTTGGCTATCCATCAGCGACAGGCGCCGGGGAGTCAGCAGCAGATCGATGAGCTTGCGCGGATCGGTATCGCCCCCCCGACTGGGCAGACCGTCGGCATGCCACTTGCCGTCCTCGTCCTCGCGCAGGGTCAGGTGCAGGCCTTCCAGCTCCAGGCTGTCGACGCGCGGCTGGCGCGCCATCACGCTGCCGATGATGTCCGGTGTCAGGCGCACGCGCTCCAGGCGCAGCGAATCATTGCCTTCACCCAACTGGATGTCGCGCACCACGATGATCGGGCTGAAGGCATGCCAATGCCCCTCCAGCGCACCGATGGCTACCGGCAGGCCCAGTTGCTCGCTGGCCTTCTGCGCCAGGTCGTCGCGATACTCCGCCACCAGCGGCACCAGTTGCCGACCGAGGCTGACGTACAGTGCGAGCAGCACCAGCCCCAGCGCCAGAAGGCCGAGGACGATGCGCAGGGAGGTGGCGAACAGGCGCCCGGCGCGTTCCATGTCAGCCGGCTGCCTGTGAAGTGAAGCGAAGAGTCATCGAGCGGCCTCCCAGCCATGCAAGGTCGAACCTGGTCTGACAGTGTGCGTCAGGCAAAGCTCCAAAAAACCCCATTGCACGGCGGCCTCCTGCCGGAATCCCAGGTTGTGCGATCCGCCGCTCAAAGCAGGACCACGTCGTACTGCTCCTGGGAATACATGGCCTCGACCTGGAACTTGATGGGGCGACCGATGAACAGCTCCAGGTCCGCCACGTTACCCGACTCCTCGTCGAGCAGTCGATCCACCACCTTCTGGTTGGCCAGCACCAGGTAGGAGTCGGCCTGATAGGCGCGCGCTTCCCGGAGTATCTCGCGGAAAATCTCGTAGCAGATGGTCTCGGCAGTCTTCAGCATGCCGCGCCCCTGGCAGCTCGGGCAGGGCTCGCAGAGCACCTGCACCAGGCTTTCGCGGGTGCGCTTGCGGGTCATCTGCACCAGGCCCAGCTCGGTTATGCCGATGATGTTGGTCTTGGCATGGTCACGTTCGAGCTGCTTCTCCAGGGTCCGCAGGACCTGGCGGCGGTGCTCCTCGTCTTCCATGTCGATGAAGTCGATGATGATGATCCCGCCCAGGTTGCGCAGGCGCAGCTGGCGGGCGATGGCCGTGGCCGCCTCGAGATTGGTCTTGAAGATGGTCTCTTCGAGGTTGCGGTGGCCGACGAAGGCGCCGGTGTTGACGTCGATGGTGGTCATCGCCTCGGTGGGGTCGATGATCAGGTAGCCACCGGACTTGAGCAGCACCTTGCGCTCCAGCGCCTTCTGTACTTCGTCCTCGACCCCGTAGAGGTCGAAGATCGGCCGCTCGCCCGGGTAGTGTTCCAGGCGGTCGGCGATTTCCGGCATCAGCTCTTCGACGAACTGTGTGATCTTCTGGAAGTTCTCCCGGGAGTCGACGCGGATCTTCTCGATGCGCGGGTTCACCAGGTCGCGCAGGGTGCGCAGGGCCAGGGAAAGGTCTTCGTAGATCATCGTCGGCGCGCCGACGGTCTGGATCTGCGCGTCGATCTGGTCCCAGAGGCGGCGCAGGTAGCGGATATCGGCGAGGATCTCATCCTCGCCGGCGCCTTCGGCGGCGGTGCGCAGGATGAACCCGCCGCGCTCGACGATACCCTCGGCCTCGACGCACTTGGCGACCACCTGCTTGAGGCGCTCGCGCTCGTGTTCGTCCTCGATCTTCAGAGAGATGCCGACATGGCTGGTGCGCGGCATGTAGACCAGGTAGCGGGAGGGAATCGACAGGTGCGTGGTCAGCCGTGCGCCCTTGGTGCCGATGGGATCCTTGGTGACCTGCACCACCAGGCTCTGCCCTTCGTGGACCAGCGCCCCGATGCTCTCCACCGCACTGCCCTCGCGGGTGGAAATCTCCGCGGCGTGGATGAAGGCTGCGCGCTCCAGGCCGACGTCGACGAAGGCCGCCTGCATGCCTGGCAGCACGCGTACGACCTTGCCCTTGTAGATATTGCCGACAATCCCGCGGCGCAGCGTGCGCTCGACGTGGACCTCCTGCAGGACGCCGTTCTCCACCACCGCCACGCGCGATTCCATCGGCGTGATATTGATCAGGATTTCTTCGCTCATGCGCCCTTCCTTATCGCGCCCGGAGTGATGCCAGCGCTACTTCGTGATCAAGACTGCCAGCTGGGGATGGAGAAGTCAGCCAGCAATGCCGAGGTTTCGCACAGGGGCAGGCCGACCACGGCGCTGTAGCTGCCCTCGACGCGACTGACGAAGACCGCGGCGAGCCCCTGGATAGCATAGCCACCTGCCTTGTCCTGCGGCTCGCCGGTTTCCCAGTAGCGCTCGGCTTCCTCGGCGGATACCGCGCGGAAGGTCACACGGCTGCTGACTACGCGCGCTTCGCAGCGATCCCGGTCAGCTACCGCCACGGCGGTCAGTACCTCGTGCTCGCGGCCGGAAAGGGCCTGCAGCATGGCCAGGGCGTCGTCGCGATCGACCGGCTTGCCAAGGATGCGCCCGTCGAGCACCACGGCAGTATCGGCGCCGAGCACGCAGACATCGGCGCGCTGGGCGAGAAAGTTCAGCCCGGCCAGCGCCTTGCTGCGCGCGAGGCGCTCGACATAGGCGTACGCCAACTCGCCGGCCTCCGGCGTTTCATCGATGGATGCGGGCACTATGTGGAATGGCAGGCCGATCTGGGTGAGCAGCTCGCGGCGACGCGGCGAGCTGGAGGCGAGGTACAGCTGGGCCATCAGGGACTCCGAAGCGGGCCTGCGCAACGCGGGCCCGGCGATTCCCCCGCAAGGGGGCGATCAGTTGATGTTCAGGCGCAGCCGCAGGGCCCGCAGCAATGTGTAGACCCAGGGCCAGAGCAAGGCGCTGACCAGTGCCGGCAGGAGGAACACCAGGGTCGGCGGGCGGTTGCCGGTCAGCGCACTGATCCACAGCTGGACCAGTTGGGCGAGACCGAAGACCACCAGCAACACCAGGCATTGCTGCCAGATGGGGAACATGCGCAAGCGCTGGTGCAGCGACAGCACCAGACAGATAATCAGGCTCAGGATCAGGGCGTTCTGCCCCAGCAGGCTGCCGTAGAGCACGTCTTCGGCGACACCCAGCACCCAGGCAGTCAGCATGCCGACCTTGTGCGGCAGGTAGAGCACCCAGTAGGTGAGGAACATCGCCAGCCACAGCGGGCGGCCGATCTCCATGAAGCTGGGCATGGGCGCCACCGACAGCAGCAGCGCCAGGAGCAGGGTGAGCCAGATGGCCCAGCCATTGTTCGAGCCCTGACCCGCCATCAGTGACGGATCCTTGCATCCGGGTGCGATGCCGGGGCACCGGCAGGCGCGGCTGGCGTCGCACCATTGGTAGCGGCCGGATGAGCTGGCTGCGCAGCGGGAGCTGCCGGGGCTGCGGGCTGCGCGCCATCATGCGGCTGGGCGGCCGCAGCGCCGGGTGCAGGCTGCGCCGGCACACCGGCCTCGGCGGCCTTGCGATCGGCCTCGGCCTGAGCTTCGGCGGCATCGGTGGCGCGCTGCTCGGGGGTGCGACTGTCGCTGAACACCAGCAGCACGTAACGGCTGCGGTTCATCTTGGCGGTCGGCACGGCGCGAATGGTGGCGAATGGCCCGCCCGTGTCATGCAGCACTTCCTTCACCACCGCCACCGGGTAGCCTGCCGGGAAGCGCTGGCCCAGGCCGGAGCTGACCAGCAGGTCGCCTTCCTTGATGTCGGCGGTATCGGCGACGTAGCGCAGTTCCAGGCGTTCCGGGTTGCCGGTGCCCACGGCAATGGCGCGCAGGCCATTGCGGTTCACCTGCACCGGAATGCTATGGGTGGTATCGGTCAGCAGCAGCACGCGTGCGGTGTAGGGCATGACCTCGACCACCTGGCCCATCAGGCCGCTGGCGTCGAGCACTGGCTGCCCCTGGAACACGCCATCCTTCTCGCCCTTGTCGATCAGGATGCGCTGGGTGAAGGGGTTCGGGTCGACGCCGATCAACTCGCCGACCAGCACCTTGTCGTCGACCAGGGCGGAGGAATTGAGCAGCTCGCGCAGGCGTACGTTCTGTTCGGTCAGGGTGGCCAGTTTCTGCAGACGGCGCTGCATCAGCAGCTGCTCGGCCTTCAGGCGCTCGTTCTCGGCCAGCAGCTCGCTGCGGCTGGTGAACTGGTCTCGCACACCTTCCCAGGCACGTACGGGGATATCGGCGATGCCATAGAAGGGGCTCAGCACGAGGCCCATCTGGCTGCGTACCGGTTTCAGGTAATCAAAGCGGGCGTCGACCACCATCAAGGCGACCGACAGGACGGCGAGCACCAGCAGGCGCGCGCCCAGCGAGGGCCCTTTGGAGAATATCGGTTTGATGACCGGCTCCTAGCTGTGCGAAGTCGGTTGAAGTTTCACCAGCATGGGCGAAACGTCAACCGACCTTTACAGAGCTTTCCTACCTTATTCGGTGGAAAGCAGGTCCATCGAATGACGGTCCATCATTTCCAGCGCCTTGCCGCCGCCACGAGCCACGCAGGTCAGCGGGTCCTCGGCGACGATTACCGGCAGGCCGGTTTCCTGGGCCAGCAGCTTGTCCAGGTCGCGCAGCAGTGCGCCACCACCGGTCAGCACCAGGCCGCGCTCGGCGATGTCCGAAGCCAGTTCCGGCGGGGACTGTTCCAGGGCGCTCTTGACCGCCTGGACGATGGTCGCCAGGGACTCCTGCAGCGCCTCGAGGACTTCGTTGGAGTTCAGCGTGAAGCTGCGCGGTACGCCCTCGGCCAGGTTGCGGCCACGAACGTCCACCTCGCGGACTTCGCCGCCCGGGAAGGCGGTGCCGATTTCCTGCTTGATGCGCTCGGCGGTGGATTCGCCGATCAGGCTGCCGTAGTTGCGGCGCACGTAGGTAACGATGGCTTCGTCGAAGCGGTCGCCGCCGACGCGGACGGATTCGGCGTAGACCACGCCATTGAGGGAGATCAGGGCGATCTCGGTGGTGCCGCCGCCGATATCGACGACCATGGAACCACGAGCCTCTTCCACCGGCAGGCCGGCGCCGATGGCCGCGGCCATCGGTTCTTCGATCAGGTACACCTCGCGGGCGCCAGCGCCCAGGGCCGACTCACGAATGGCGCGGCGTTCCACCTGGGTGGACTTGCACGGCACGCAGATCAGCACGCGAGGGCTGGGCTGCAGGAAGCTGTTCTCGTGAACCTTGTTGATGAAGTACTGCAGCATCTTCTCGCAGACGCTGAAGTCGGCGATCACGCCGTCCTTCATCGGACGAATGGCGGCAATGTTGCCCGGAGTACGACCGAGCATGCGTTTGGCTTCGGTACCAACGGCGACCACGCTTTTCTGGCTGCCATGGCTACGGATGGCGACCACGGACGGTTCGTTCAGGACGATGCCGCGTTCGCGCACATAAATAAGGGTATTGGCAGTGCCCAGGTCGATCGACAGATCACTGGAGAACATGCCACGCAGTTTTTTGAACATTGGAAAGAAACCCATTGGTGGCGCGTGGGTGAAAAGTGCGCGGGTAAAAAAGTGCGGCAAACTCTAACAATGACGGGGGTTTTGGGCAAGGCGGCAATTTATGCTAGATTCCTCGTTTTTCGGGCCTGCAGGCCCTTCCCAGCGGCCTTCGACCGTCTGCCGCGGGTTCTGTTCCCCGCCCCCTCATTCCTTCCGGCCAGGTCCAGTTCGAACCGGGCCGCTCTAGCTGGAGATCCCGATGGCGCTTGAACGCTCCGACGTGGAAAAGATCGCCCACCTCGCCCGCCTGGGCCTGGAGGAAGCCGACATTTCGCGTACCACCGACACCCTGAACAATATCCTCGGCCTGATCGACGCCATGCAGGCAGTCGACACCGACGGCGTGGAGCCCCTGGCCCACCCGCTGGAAGCCACGCAGCGCCTGCGTGCCGACGCAGTCACCGAGGAGAACCGCCGCGAAGCCTACCAGGCCATCGCGCCGGCCGTGGAAGACGGCCTCTACCTCGTCCCGAAAGTCATCGAGTAAGCGAGAAGGACACGGACATATGCTGCATCAATTGACCCTCGCCGAAGTCGCCCGCGGACTCGCCGACAAGCAATTCTCCGCCCAGGAACTGGCCACTGCCCTGCTCGCGCGCATCCAGCAGCTCGACCCGCAGCTGAACAGTTTCATCACCGTCACCGAAGAAAGCGCCCTGGCCCAGGCCAAGGCCGCCGACGAGCGGCGCGCCAAAGGTGAGAACAGTGCCCTGCTCGGCGCGCCGATCGCCCACAAGGACCTGTTCTGCACCCAGGGCGTGCGCACCAGCTGCGGCTCGAAGATCCTCGACGCCTTCGTCTCGCCGTACGACGCCACCGTCGTCGAGCGCCTGGCCGACGCCGGCGCCGTGAGCCTGGGCAAGCTGAACATGGACGAGTTCGCCATGGGCTCGGCCAACGAATCCAGCCACTACGGCGCGGTGAAGAACCCCTGGGACACCACCCGTGTACCGGGCGGCTCTTCCGGCGGTTCCGCCGCCGCCGTGGCCGCACGCCTGATTCCGGCCGCCACCGGCACCGACACCGGCGGTTCGATCCGCCAGCCGGCCGCGCTGACCAACCTCACCGGCATCAAGCCGACCTACGGCCGCGTCTCGCGCTGGGGCATGATTGCCTACGCCTCCAGCCTCGATCAGGGCGGCCCGCTGGCCCGCACCGCCGAGGACTGCGCACTGATGCTCGGCGCCATGGCCGGCTTCGATCCGAAGGACTCCACCTGCGTCGACCAGCCGGTCGATGACTACCTGGCTGCCCTGGCCAAGCCGCTGACCGGCCTGCGCATCGGCCTGCCAAAAGAGTACTTTGGCGCCGGCCTCGACAGCCGCATCGCC
Organism: Pseudomonas sp. GD03903; assembly: GCF_029840045.1. Classification (NCBI taxonomy): domain Bacteria; kingdom Pseudomonadati; phylum Pseudomonadota; class Gammaproteobacteria; order Pseudomonadales; family Pseudomonadaceae; genus Pseudomonas; species Pseudomonas sp. GD03903. Next base: position 118,048 of record NZ_JAOCBT010000010.1, read on the forward strand.
GACGCGGTGATGAAGGTAGTCGAGCAGCTCAAGCAGCTCGGCGCAGTGGTCAAGGAGATTTCCCTGCCGAACATGCAGCACGCGATCCCTGCCTATTATGTGATCGCGCCCGCAGAAGCCAGCTCCAACCTGTCGCGCTTCGACGGCGTGCGCTACGGCTACCGCTGCGAGGACCCGAAGGACCTGCAGGACCTGTACAAGCGCTCTCGCGCCGAAGGCTTCGGCGCTGAAGTGAAGAACCGCATCATGGTCGGCACCTACGCGCTTTCCGCTGGTTACTACGACGCGTATTACCTGAAAGCTCAGAAAATTCGCCGCCTGATCAAGAACGATTTCACCAGCGCCTTCGCCGAAGTCGACGTCATCCTCGGCCCGACCACGCCCAACCCGGCCTGGAAACTGGGCGAGAAGAACAACGACCCGGTCGCCCAGTACCTGGAAGACATCTACACCATCACCGCCAACCTCGCTGGCATTCCGGGCCTGTCCATGCCCGCCGGCTTCGTCGACGGCCTGCCGGTGGGTGTCCAACTGCTCGCGCCGTACTTCCAGGAAGGCCGCCTGCTCAACGTCGCGCACCAGTACCAACTGGCGACCGACTGGCACAAACAAGCACCGGCTGGATTCTGAGGACGACACACATGCAATGGGAAACCGTGATCGGGCTGGAAATCCACGCACAGCTCTCCACCCAATCGAAGATCTTCTCCGGTAGCGCCACCACCTTCGGCGCCGCCCCGAACACCCAGGCCAGCCTGATCGACCTGGCGATGCCCGGCACCCTGCCGGTGCTGAACCAGGAGGCCGTGCGCATGGCCTGTCAGTTCGGCCTGGCGATCAACGCCGAGATCGCCGAACGCAACGTCTTCGCCCGGAAGAACTACTTCTACCCGGACCTGCCCAAGGGCTACCAGACCAGCCAGATGGATCATCCCATCGTCGGCAAGGGCCACCTGGACATCACCCTGGAAGACGGCACCGTCAAGCGCGTCGGCATCACCCGCGCACACCTGGAAGAGGACGCCGGCAAGAGCCTGCACGAAGACTTCCACGGCATGAGCGGCATCGACCTGAACCGCGCCGGTACGCCGCTGCTGGAGATCGTCTCCGAGCCGGACATCCGCAGTGCCAAGGAGGCCGTGGCTTACGTCAAGGCGATCCACGCGCTGGTGCGCTACCTGGGCATCTGCGACGGCAACATGGCCGAAGGCTCGCTGCGTTGCGACTGCAACGTCTCGGTACGGCCGAAGGGCCAGGCCGAGTTCGGCACCCGTGCCGAGATCAAGAACGTGAACTCCTTCCGCTTCATCGAGAAGGCGATCAACCACGAAGTGCAGCGCCAGATCGAGCTGATCGAGGACGGCGGCAAGGTCGTGCAGGAAACCCGCCTGTACGACCCGAACAAGGACGAAACGCGCTCCATGCGCAGCAAGGAAGAAGCCAACGACTACCGTTACTTCCCCTGCCCGGACCTGCTGCCGGTAGTGATCGAGCGCGCCTTCCTCGACGACCTGCGCGGCCAGTTGCCTGAATTGCCGGACCAGAAGCGCGAGCGTTTCGAAAGCCAGTACGGCCTGTCCGCCTATGACGCCAGCGTGCTGTCCGCCAGCCGCGAGATGGCCGACTACTTCGAACAGGTCCAGACCATCTGCGGCGACGCCAAGCTGGCCGCCAACTGGGTGATGGGCGAACTCTCCAGCCTGCTCAACAAGGACGGCCTGGAGATCGAGCAGTCGCCGGTTTCCGCCGAGCACCTGGGCCAGATGATCCTGCGCCTGAAGGACGGCACCATCAACGGCAAGGCCGCGAAGACCGTATTCGCCGCCATGGCCGAGGGCGAAGGCTCGCCGGACGAGATCATCAAGGCCAAGGACCTGGTGCAGAACACCGACAGCGGTGCCGTCGAGAAGCTGCTGGACGATGTGCTGGCGGCCAACGCCGAGCAGGTCGAACAGTACCGCGCCAGCGACGAAGCCAAGCGCGGCAAGATGTTCGGCTTCTTCGTCGGCCAGGCCATGAAAGCGGCCAAGGGCAAGGCCAACCCGGCGCAAGTGAACGAACTGCTGAAGAAGAAGCTCGAAGCCTGAGCCCACACTTCAACGACGCCGGGCTTGCCCGGCGTTTTTTCGTCCGGAGGTTCGATGCTGCGACCCATGGCCCTCGTCGGCTGCCTGGCCCTGCTGGCCGGCTGTAGCACCACGACTTATGACAGCGACGCGGAAGTCTCCGGCCGCGGCTACCGCGCCGAAGGCACCGCGTCCTATTACGGCAAGGCCCACCATGGCAAGCGCACCGCCAGTGGCGAACGCTTCAACCAGAACGCCCTGACCGCCGCACACCGCACCCTCGCCTTCGGTACGCGGGTGAAAGTCACCAACCTCGACAACGGCCGCAGCGTCGTGGTGCGCATCAACGACCGCGGGCCATTCGGCCGCGGGCGCATCATCGATGTGTCGAAAGCGGCCGCCGAGCAACTCAACATGCTGCGCTCCGGCACCGCCCGGGTGCGCCTGGAAGGTCTCTGAAGGAGTCAGAAGTGAGCAACGACAAGCGCAAGGCCGGCGAGCAGGTTCGCCGCGAAGTGATGGGTGACGTCTTCGTCGACCGCGCCCTGGGCAATGCCACCGAGTTCACCCAGCCGCTGCAGGACTTCGTCAACGAGCACGCCTGGGGCGGCGTCTGGAACCGCGAAGGCCTGCCGCGCAAGACCCGCAGCCTGATCACCCTGGCCGCGCTGACCGCGCTGAAATGCCCACAGGAACTCAAAGGCCACGTGCGTGGCGCGTTGAACAACGGTTGCACGGTGGAAGAGATTCGCGAAGCGCTGCTGCATTGCGCGGTGTATGCCGGCGTACCGGCAGCCATTGACGCCTTCCGCGCGGCGCAGGAAGTGATCGACGCCTGGCAGGCAGACCAGAAGGCCTGACTCGACCTCTAGGTAGGAGCGGACTTCGTCCGCGTTAGGTACGCATCGCGCCGGATGCCATCGCGGACAAAGTCCGCTCCTACGAGGTATTCAGCTTCCGTTACGGATAACTGAACCGCTTCACCAGGGTCAGCTCGCCCGGCTGGCGCATCGGGATCAGGAAGGACTCCTGCTTCTCGTTCACCGTGCCCTCCTCCGTGACAATGGTCACCTGCGCCGTGGTCAGCGGCTTGGCCGCATTCACGTCGCCGGAGCTCTCGTCCGAGCTCCAGCCACCACCGTAGTAGTTCACGTAGACCAGATATTGCCCCTTGAGCGGCGTCGGGCTGGCGATGATTTCCGGGCCGTAGCCGGTGGTCACGTCGACGTCCTGGGCCGCGCCGTTGGGCAGCGAGCGGTTGCCGTACCAGACATGCCCGCCATCGGGCGTCACCAGGTGCAGGTCGAGGTCGGTGTTGTCCGAGTCCCAGGACAGCAAGACCCGCAGCTTGGCCGCCACTTCACCGCCGCCACCACCGTGGTAGAACTGCACGCGCTTGTGCTGCTGGCCGTTCGGGCTGATCACCTCGACGCTGTTGGAACCTGCCGGAAAGGCGAATGGACGGTCGAAGCGGCCGTCGCCTTCGACCCGCATCGGCATCGCCACGCCATTGACCACCAGGCGCGCCGGCTCCTTGCTGTCCTTGGGCAGGCCACGGATTTCACCGCGGATGCGTGCAGTGTCGGACTGGTCGTCCCGCGAGTTCACCGACGCCGCCGGGTAGTTCACCGTCTGGCGGAAGTCGGCCTTGTCGCCGTCTCCCGCGCGCCAGCCGCCCAGCGGGGTATCCAGGCTGATCGGCGATTCGGCGGCCTGCGCGCCCAGCGCAATCAGGCTGGCGAGCAGGGACAGGCGGAGCACGTGGGCGAGTTTCATGCTGATCATTCCAGTATCAGGCGACGGGCCAGGCTTTCCACGTAGCCCTCGTCTTGTCCATTGGGGTGCGCCTGGAAAGCCAGGTGCAGGTATTCATGAGCGAGGTCGAGGCGGTCCTGCTGGGAATACAGGCCACGCACGAAAATACGCTGGCGTTCGCGGTCGACGTAAGGCCGGCCACTGCTCAGCCGGCAAACGGCGAAGGACTGCAATTCTTCATAACCCGCCTCACCCTCCAGCCGCTGCCGCCAGTTGCGCCGCTGCGCCTGCAACCAGCGCTCGGCTTCCGGCAGGGGTTGGCAGGCGGCGCTCGGGTTGCTCCAGCGGCTCAGGCTGGTGCGCGGAAAAACGCGAGCGAGGATGGCGTCGTAGCGCAGGCCCTTGGCGGCCTGGTCCTGGGCGTCGCGCCAGGAGAGCCTCGACTGCCCCGCCTCGTCCGAGTGATAAGTGACAGTACCGCCGGCCAATACCAGATCGGCGGTCCAGGCGGCGATACCTCGCGCCGCCTCGCTGGCCGGTCGCGGTGCCACGCGTTGGCGCTGACTGCTGTCGTCGATGCTCAGGCAGTCGCCGCGCGGTGCGCCGTTCTGCAAAAGATAGGTGCGAATGGTCACCGCCAGCGCCTTGGCTGCTTCTGCCGGCGTAGTCGACGCTTCGCGGTCCAGCACGCGGGCGACGTACTCCTCGCGGGAAAGACGGGCCGTCAGACGCGGGCCCTTGGCACCACGCTCGAGAAAGAGATCACCACTGCTATTCACGTCGAGGCGCACGCCATTGGCGAACAACACATTCTGCCGACCGGCCAGCAAGCCTTCGGCGGCAGGTTGATTGTGCGCATCGTAGACCTCTTTCAGCGGATAGCGGCTGAACAGGCCGACCTCAACGCAGCGCCCCGGGTCACGCGGCCAGGGCGCCGGCAGTGCCGCGCCGATGGCATTGCCGTACGTCGCCAGCACCGTCTTGCTGGTGCCTGGTCCGCGCGCCCAGAGCGGCGTACCGTCCACCAGCCAACCGGCGAAACCGCCTTCGCGCTTGCCGTGCTCATCCCAGCTCCAGGTCTTCACCCGCAGGCGCCCACCCAACGCAGCCGGAGCGCGGCCTTCATCGGCGGCGAGGCTGACGTCCAGCAGCACTTTCTGCGCCTGCTCCTGAGCGGGCAGGTGTTGCAGTTGATCGAGCAGTTCGCCTACCGGCACTTCGGTTTGCGGCGCCAACTGGTCCAACTGGGTGATCCAGCCCGGTGCGTGGCGCGCCTGCCAATACTGCCGCCAGTCCGCGCCGTCGATCCCCAGGCGCTGCGGCTGGAAGTACAGGCCGCAGGACTTCACCAGCGCGGCGTCGCGCTCGATGCTCTGCCCGGCCGCGCAGCAATAGACTTCTTCCTTGCTCTCGCCTCGGCACTGATAGGCCGGCTCCTGCTGATGGGTGTCGTTCAGCCAGGCATAGACGAACAGTTTCCACAGGCTGCCCAGCGGCGCCTGCAGATCGACCGGTAGCGGCTGGCGATCGAGTACCTGCTGCTGTCCGAGGCGCAGCAGTTCATCCCCCTGCGCGGTGCGCCAGGCCAGCTGCGCCTGCTCTTGCGAGCCGGGCGCCGCGAGGGCGCTCAGCGGCAACAGCAGGATCAGCCCGGCAAGGCGCGCGCGCATGGGTTACCGGACCTTGATCTTCGCCAGGGCCGGCTGCTGCTCCAGCGCCTGCTCCTGCGGCGCATAGAGGCGCTGGTAGCGCGCCGGCGGCAGGACGAACTCGCCCTTCTGCGAGAAACGCACCAGATGACGGAAGCGCAGCTCGCCGCCGAGGGTATCCACCGGCACGCCGTAGAACAGGTCGCCCGGTTCGTTGCGCGCGCGCTCCAGACTGGTCGCCTCGACGCCACCCAGGCCGCTGATCTGCAGGCCCCAGGTGGTGCGCTCAACGTCCGCGCCCGGCGGCAGCGGCACTTCCAGCATGCCGTAGCGCAAGGCTTGCGCCTGCTCGGTGGTGAGGGTCACTTCGTCCAGATACAGCTCGTCGCTGGACAGCGGCTTGTCACCCAGCGGTTCCGCACTGAAAGCGAAAGCGTCTTCCCCCGGCACCAGGCGCAACAGACGGCGCTTGATGGTCACTGGTAGCTGGCTGGTCGGCGCCTCGGCGCTGCGGAAGGTCACGGAGGCGTTGAGCGGGCGCGACGGCGCGGCGCTCAAGTCCAGCTGCGCTGGCACTTCCTTGCCCTGCCATTGCCAGAAGGCATCACCGGTGGTGCTGCGGCCTTCTTTCCAGTCCGCTACCGGCTTGGGCAGGTCAGCTGCCGGCGCATCCGCCACTGCGCGCTGCATCCAGGTCAGCGCCAGCGCGCGTTCGACGGTGGACTGCTGCGGCGCCAGGCTCTGCAGCAACGCGCGAGCTCGGTTGGCATCGACGGTTCCGCTATAGAGCTGTACGGCGCGAGCGAATGGCTGGTCGCTGGTGTTCAGCTTCAGGCGTGCGCCATCCAGTTGCCTGGCGAAGCCTGGCGGCAGCGCGACCTTGTTCTGCTCGGCCAGGCTGGCGGTCAGCACGCGAGCCACCGCCAGACCCAGCTCGGAGTCCGGCTGGCCCATGACCAGGCTGTCGTCGCTGTCGAAGTCGTTCACCGACTTCGCTGCCTCGCCATTGCCGGAGTTTTCCAGGTCGGTGAGCAGGCCGCTGACCAGGGTCTGCACCGGCAGTTGCATGTCGCGGGCGAAGGCCAGGATCAGCGCACGCTGTAGCAGCGGCGTTGCGCTGGCACGCGCGGAATAGAGCTCCAGCACGCGCTGCCAGTGGTCAGGCGGCAGCTGGATTTCCAGCGCACGGCTGGCATACCAGTCGGCGTAATAGGCATACGCAGTGAGGAAGGCGTCGTTGTCTTCGCCGCCCCACCAGGTGAAGTAGGCATCCGGGCCAGCCATCTGCACCAGGCGCAGGCGACTGGTCTGCATGATCAGGCGCAGGCGGTCACGTACTCGTGGCTCGCCGTTGGCCAGCATCGGGTAGGCGACGCTCAGCGGCAGCAGTTGGCTGGCGGTTTGCTCGACACCACCCCACGGATAGTCCAGCAGCGAATCCAGGTTGCCGCGCAGCAGGGCCTGGGCGCTGTCATCCAGGCGCAGGCTGACGTCGCGGGCATCCGCCGGCAGCTGCAGCGGGGTGTTCTGCGCGTTGACCTGCAACGGCTTGGACTGCAGCACCTGCCAGCTATCGGCCACCAGGCTGAAGTGCACGCCAAGGCTGTCACGCACCTGGCCATCCTGGCGCAGTTCCACGCTCCAGTCGCCATCGCTGAGCGGCTGTTGCGGCAGAGCGATGTAGTTGACGCCACGCTTGAGGTCCAGCGCCTGGGTCTTTTCCGCACCGTTGGCGCGGATCAGCAGTTCAGCCTTGGTGTCCTGCTCGCCCTGGTTGAAGACGAACAGACCAAGGTCCGGCGCATCGCCGCTGCGGAAGCGTTTCGGCCCGCTCCACTTCAGGTACAGCGGTTTCTCCGAGCGGATGAACTGCTTCTTCTGGCCGACCTGGCCTTGGTCATCCATGGCGCGGGCGGTGATGCGCCAGCGGGTCAGGGAATCCGGCATGCGGAACTTGAACTGCGCCTTGCCGTTGGCATCGGTGACCAGTTCAGGCTCCCAGGCGGCAGTGTCCACTTCCTCGCGGCGCGGGCGCTCCAGCACCTTCACGCCACGCTCGCTGCGGTTGGCGCGGCCGGGTGCGCTGGGCGTGCCCGGCAAGGCGACGTCGTAGCTAATGAACGACAGACTGGCGCTGGTGCGCACGTTATTGCGGCGCGGGTGGTAGAAGAACTGGTCGATGCCCGGCGCGATCTCCGGCTGCAGCGCATAGATCATCTCGTCCACCACGCTCACGGTGAGGTGGCTGGAAACAGGCTTGCCGGCATAGGCGGTGTCGAGATTGACGGTGACCGTCTCACCCGGCTCGTAGCGTTCCTTGTCGGTGCTGACGGCGATTTCCACCTGTGGCACCGCGACCTTGATACCGGCGTTCTGGAAGCTGTAGTCGCCGCTGCGGGTGTAGAGCACGGAGAAAGTCAGGTTCGGCGAGAACTCGGCCTTCACCGGAATGCGCGCGCGGTACTGGGTGGGGTTGAGCTTCTCCAGCTTCAACCAGTCGCCGCCCTTGGACAGCAGCGCGGTGGCCTCGACCTTGTCGCGCTCCAGCGACAGCAGCGCATCGTCCACCGGCTCGGGGAAGGTGATCAGCGCCAGCGCTTCTTCACCGGCCTGGTACTCGGCCTTGTCGAGAACGATTTCCACGGTGCCCGGCACGGCCTTCACGCCGTCGCCGCTGACCGAGTGGCCAGTACCGCCGAGCAGTTGGCCGGCCTTGTCGCGCAACTCGACACTGTAGGTGCCGGGCTTGTCGAAGGTGATGGCGAACTTGCCGTCGGCCACTGCGCCGTCGCCGCTGCTGCGGTCTTCCAGGCGCAACCAGCGGTAGGCGGTCGGCTGGATCGGCGTCTGCTGTTCGGCGGCGTAGCTGAACTCGACCTTGTCGCCGGCGGCGCTGAAGCGCTGCGGCGCACTCACGCGGTAGCGCGCGGCGCCGCGCTCGATGAGGATTTCCTTGCTGGTCTTCACGCGGTACGCGGCGCCATCGCTGGCGAACACGGTGAGCATGTAGCGGCTGGGCTTCTCCGCCGCCGGCAGGTCCAGCGCGGCGCGGCCCTGGGCGTCGGTGGTGATCTGCGCACTGGACAGCTCCACCGGGAACTGGCCGAGGTACTGCAGTTCGTTATCCACCATGGACAGCTGCTGGGCGCGCAGGCTCAGCTCCAGGCGCGCATTGGCCACCGGCTTGCCGTCCGGGTAGAGCAGGATCAGGTTGCCCTTCACCGGCTCGCCGGTCTTGAAGTCCGGCTTGGCCAGGTCGAGGGAAATCTCGAAATGCGGCTTGATGTACTCGGCAACGCGGAAGGCGCTGCTGTAGGTCTGGTCGCGGTAATCGAAGCGCAGCTCATAGCCGCCGGCCACGGCGTTGGCCGGCAGCTGGAAGCGGCCGCTGGTACCGCTCTTGGCGTCGTATTTGAGATCCAGCGTCTGCAGCGTGGTCCCGGCGGCGTCGATCACCGACAGGCGCAGCGGGGCAGCTTGCGGCGCCTGCGATTCGCGGGAGTTCTTGAACTCGCGGCCGACAATCTTCAGCGATACCCAGTCACCCGGACGGTACAGCGGCCGGTCGGTGAAGGCGTAGAGCTTGGTGTCGTAGATTTCGCTGTCGTAATAGAAGTTCTCGGAGACGAAGACACCGCCCTCCGCGTCTTCGCCGATCACGAAGGAGCGCTCCGGGCTGACGTGCTGCAGGCGCAGCAGGCCATCGGCGTCGCTGCTGCCGCTGCTCATCACGCCCAGGCCGTCGGTCCACAGCACCTTGGCGCCGCCCACCGGGGTGCCTTCATGCTTGCGCGCGGTCCACACCAGCAGCTCGTTGCCGGCGATCTTGCTCACCGCGACGCTGTTGGAAACGAACACCACGGTGGTCGCGCGGTATTTGCCGACTAGCGCCTCGACCAGATACAGGCCGGGTTTCAACTTGCCCAGCGGCACGTAGACGTTGCCCGGCGCGACGTTGATGAACTCGCTGGAAGAACCGGCCAGGGTCACTTCCTTCGGCGGCTGGATCGGCTTGGCGTCCCACAGCGGGTAGCGGAACTGGCTGACCATCGGCAGGCCGGGAATCGGCGCGTACTGCGGCTGCGCGTCATACGGCGTCGGAGCGCGCATGGCATTGCCCATCTTCAGCTCGGGCACCACTTCGGTGACCTGCTGGCGCGACTCGTAGGAGAAGGTCCGCTGCATCACCCGACGCGACTTGCGGTACCAGTTGTCCCACAGGTAAGCCAGGGTGTTGGACAGGCCCTCGCCCTTGAACTGCCCTTCGGACAGCACGCGGTGCAGGTTCTTCTGGCGCTTGAGGAAATCCAGCGGCTGGTCGATGCGGTAGACGCGGATGTCCGCTCCGCCGTAAGGCTCCATGCGGTAGCGACGGTAATCGCGGCCCGGCGCTTCCAGGCGCACCTTGGCCACTTCGTCGGAAGCGAAGCTCGAGTCGGCCAGCAGGAAGAACGACTCCCCCGCCATGGGCGTGTAGTTGCTCGCCGGGACGTCGTCGTCCGCCTGCACGATTGCGGGCGCGGCGGCGAACAGGCCGGCGCACGCCAGGGCAGCGGCAATGCCGCGCAGCGCGCTCATCGGGTCAGGAAGGACAAGCGATAGACGCCGATAAAGTTGGGATTGGATTCGTCGGGTATCCATCGGGTGTCCTTCCATGTCATGAGTTGTTGCAGGCTGACCGAGCGCATGCCGTTGTCGGTCGCCGTACGAGTGCCGGTGTGATAAGCGATGTCGCGGCCCATCCAGATCATCAGATGCTGGTCATCGCCCTGGTCGAAGAACATCAGGTCGCCCGGGCGCGCCTGGTTGAGGTCACGGCCAACGAGCTGGCTGTTGTATTGAATGAGTTTGATCGCGTTGACGTAGGGCCCGGTCTTGCCGCCGCCCTGCTGCCAGCTTTGCGCAAGGTTGCGCTGCGCGTCGGACAGCTCCAGCTCCGGCGGCAGGTAGCGGTTGGACATGCCATTGGCACGCAGCCACTTGGCGTCATGCACCTTCAGCGCCTCATTGGCGGCGAAGCGCACCAGCCCCGCGCAATCCTGCTGGTACCAGCGCGGGTTCGGCCCGCGACGCAGCTGCTCCTCGGCGATACGCACGAACCAGGCGCGGAACACCTGGGTCTGCTGCGCATCCAGCGCCGGCTCGGCCGCGTGCGCCAGCGTGGCGACAAGCCAGCCTGCGAGCAGCGTCAGAGGCTTGCGGATCACAGCGCCTTCCAGTCCAGCGGCAGCCACTCCCATTCGCCGCTCGGTTCGCTGCCGGCCGGCAGCGTCAGGGCGTAGGAACCATTACCGGCGAGGGTCTTCAGGCGCGGCAGGAGCAGCGTGTCGGCGGCATTGCGGAACACCGGTTCGAGGTCCTGCGGCAGGCTGTCGAGGGTTTCGCGCTTGAGCAGTTCGGACAGCGTCTTGGGCGCCAGGTAGGCCGGCACCAGGGCATCCTTGGGCAGCACATCGGCCAGCGGCGGGTAGCGCTTGGCCAGGGTATTGCGCGCCTTGTCGAGCAGCTTGTCGTCGATGGAGAACAGCAGGGTGTTGCCATCGCGCAACAGGCTGACACGGAAGAAGCCATTGCCGCTGACCTGGTCGGGATTCTCCGCCGCGCTGGCCGGGTACTGCCCGAAGCGCGAGCTGACCTGGCGCTGCCACAGGCGACCTTCACCCTCGGCACGACTTTCCACCTCGAAGGCACCCGCCTCCACGTTGGCCTCGTAGGCACCGATCATGCTGCCGAACAGCTTGCCCAGTTGCTCGTCCAGCTCGGGGCTGGCGGGTGCGTCGAGCTTCACCGCCAGCAGCGGCGAGTGCAGGCGCGAGTCCGGGTACCAGCACAGGCCGGCGGCGCCGGAGAGGTGCTCGGAGAAGGCCGCGGCCATCTTCTGCTCGGCGCCCAGCTTTACCAGCATGCTGTCGTACAGGCCCGGCGTGACCGGTAGCGCGACGCAGGCACTGGCGCCCATGGGCATGGCCTGCCAGACCGGCGCGAAGTCCAGGTCCGGCTGGCGGGCGACTTCATTGAGCGCCAGATAGCTGTGCCAACCGTCCTTGCCCTGTTCGAAGCGCACGCCGGCGAAGGTCGGGATCAGCCGCTGGTAACCCATGGCAAGCACACCGGCACCCAGGGTAATGCGCTGTTTCAGTTCGCCGCGTGGCTCCAGGGCGAAGTCCTTGGCGAACAGCGGCTCGCCTTCCAGCGCGCTGCCCAGGTCCTTGACGACCGCGGCATCGGGCTCGCCCAGATTGTCATAGTCGGGATTGGGGAAGAGCATCTTCGGGTTCGACAGCACCAGCATCTGATCGCCACGGGAGACGAACAGCAGGGTTTTCTCGGCGCCGTAGCGCAGGCTGTAGACCGGCGTGGCGCTGCCCTTCACCTGGATTTCCGCGACCTTCTTCAGTTGGGTGTCATCCGCCACGACCTTGGCCAACGGTTCCAGGACCTTGGCCAGACCGCCGCGCTTGAGCACTACCATGAAGTCGCGCAGGCGGCCGTCGGCGCCACGCCACAGGGCAACCTGGGCCGGCTGGTCGAGCAGTTCCTCGATCACGCTGTCCTTCAGGCTCAGGTCGTGTTCGTAGACGATGCGGCGCAGGGTGCCGGTCAGGCCCAGGCGGTCGGCATTGTTCTCGTAATAGAAGACGAAGTCCTCGGTGAGCACGTCGCGCAGCAGCGGCACTTCCAGCACGGCCTTGGGCAACTGGCTGAGGGAGGCACTTTCGATCAGCGCGTCCGGGCGCTTGAGGTCACGCACCAGGTCCGGACTTTCCGGCGCCTCCAGGGTACCCACCGGCGCCGAGTGAAAGGCGGGAATCAGGCCGAAGGCCAGGGCCAGGCCGCCGGCGACCAGCGCGGCGGCAAGCGCCCCGATGGCGATCAACGGACCACGGCGCGAAGGCTGCGCGGCCGGCGGCGTGGAGGAGCTGTCTTGGCTGCTGGAGGGCGTAATGTCGCTCATGGATCGCTTGTCCCGTGTCATCCCTGCGAGGGGCGAATTCAGTAGTTGAAGGTCTTCACCAGCACCAGATCGCCGATGGTGCGCATGGGCACCACGAAGGTCTCGCGCTTCTCGTTGACGGTATTTTCGTTGAACACCAGGTTGATCTCGGCGGTGATCACGTCCTGCTCGTGATTGCCTTCCTGGAAGTTGTAACCCTGGCTGGCGTTGTAGTTGCCCCAGTAGTTCACGTAGACCAGGTAGGTACCGTGCAGCGGTGCGGCCATGGTGAACATTTCCGGCCCGGGGCCATCCACGCCATCCGGGTCGAGGCCGCCGCCATTGCTCAGGCGTGGCTGCGCCCAGAAGGCATGCTGGCCGTCAGGCGTGACGATATGCAGGTCGAGCTCGGCCTTGGGATCGTTCCAGCCGAGCACCAGGCGAATGCGCGGCGGGATGCGACCATTGTTGGCTTCGTAGAACTGTACGCGCTTGAGAGATTTGCCCTGGTCGCTGCTGACTGCAACGCTGTTGCTACCCGCACCGAAGTTGTAGGGGCGAACGAATTTTCCTTCGGCATCAGTGTAGAGCGGGAGGGGATTGCCGTTGACCACCAGGCGCTGGGCACGGTCAACGCCGGACACTTCACGCAGGTGCCCTTCGATCAGGCTGCGGCCACGAACACCACCACGGTCGATGGGCGGCGTGGGATAGGCCACGCGCGGAACGCTGGGATCATCGGTCAGCCCGGAATAGCGCCAGCCGGCAGTCGGGCTGGACAGGTCCGCACCCGGTTCGGCAGCCACCGTCGCAGCCAGGAGACTGGCTGACAGATAAAAGACGGCACGAACCATCCGACGCGAGAGCTGCATGAACATTCCTTGATCGTGCATGGCGGGGGGAGCCAAATGTAACCGGTCTTGTCGGTGCGCGGAACGAGCCATCGCTCGGCGTTGCGACGCAGCGCGATCTTTCAGAAATTTCCTACAAGCCAAGTAGCTTTTGGCGCAACACCGATTGGAAGAATCTCGACTCTGCGCGAGTCACATCCAGCCGCCCCATTGCAGGACGAAGATGCCGACGTTGGTGGTCAGCGCCGCCACCAGCGTGGTGATCACGATGATCGACGCCGCCAGCTCGTGATTGCCATTCGCGGCACGAGCCATGACGTAGCTGGCCGCCGCCGTAGGGCTGGCGAAATAGAGGAAGAGCACGCCCAGTTCCGCACCACGGAAACCCAGCAACCAGGCGGCCGTGGTGCAGATCAGCGGCAGCCAGATCATCTTCATCAGGCTCGCGCTGATCGCCAGTCCGCCACTCTCGCGCAGCGAAGCCAGCGACAGAGTGCCACCGATGCACACCAGCGCCAGCGGCAGGGTCATCTGGGCAAAGTAGTCAGCGGAGGTCAGCAGCCACGCCGGCAAGCCAATTCCGAACCAGGAGAACGGCAGCGCCGCCAGCACACTGATGATCAACGGATTGCAGATAACGTTGCGGGCAATGCTCAGCGGGTCGGATTTCATGCTCGGGCTGTAGATCGCCAGCACCACCGAGGACAGCGTGTTGTAGCAGAGGATCACCAGCGCGGCGAGCACCGAGCCCAGCGCCAGGCCGTGCTCACCATAGAGGCTGGTGGCCAAAGCCAGACCGATGATGCCGTTGTTGCCCCGGAACGAGCCCTGCACGTAGACGCCGCGCTCCTCCCGCGGCACCCGCCAGACGGCCCAGCCCCAGGCCAGCAGGAAGCCTGCCAGTGTCGCTGCGCAGAAGTACAGCAGCACTTGCGGGCGCGCTGCGCTGTGCAGGTCGGAGTGGTAGATGCCGAGGAACAGCATCGCCGGCATGGTGGCGTTGAACACCAGTGCAGAGGCGGTCTGGATGAACTCCGGGTTGATCGCTCCTACGCGGCGCAGCAGCACTCCGAGGAACAGCATGGCGAAGACCGGGGCGGTGATGGCGAAGGTCTGGAGCAACAGAGCGAGCATGGGCGCAACAGCGAAAACAGTGGGGCCGGCGATGATAGCAAGGGTTATCGCGCACTGGGGCGACGGGTTGGCACAGGACGACGCTGCAGCGGGTTGCACCATGCTGCTGGCGCTGGCATGGCGCCCCTGCCAGAGCCTTGCTCATCCGTCCCTCCTGGCAGCGGCCGCCACGGGCTTCACAACGGCTCTACCGGCTCACCGAATACAACATGGTGGCCCCGTATGCGCTGCAGAACAGCGGCCGCTGGCGCCTGCCAGAGATGGGCAATTGCCGCCGGAGGTGCTCGGTGAGCCCGAGCACAGAGGCAAACGACAGGGCAAGGTGGCGTTTCCACCTTGATCCCCCGCGAAGGGATCAGGCTTTGTTCTTGCGCGGGGCACCCGGCACGTAGCCCTGCTCCGTGACCGGTTCGGCTTCCAGCAAAAGCGTCGCTGGCGGCGCTGCCACCGGTGTCGCCTCGATCTTCGAGACCTTCGCTTCCAGTGGCTTGGGCTCCTCGCCCTCGGCCAGGCGAGTCAGCTTGCCATCCACCGTGGCGCCGTTTTCCATGCTCAGCTGGCGGTACTGAATGTTGCCGGTCACGCGTGCATTGGAATGCAACTCCAGCAGGTGCTCGACGTAGAGGTCGCCAATGATGGTGCCGTCGATCAGCGCGTCGTAGCAGCTGACGTTACCCTCGATCCGGCCTTCCGCACTGAGTGCCAGCAGGCTGGCCGCACCAGGCTTGTGGCGGACGTTGCCTTTCACCGTGCCGAGGATTTTCAGGCCATCCTGGAACTGCATATCGCCGACCAGATCGACATTACCCGAGAGCAGGCTGGAGAACTTGTCCACCGAGACCTGCGGGCTCTTTTTCTTGCTGCTGCTGAACATCACAATTCCTCGCGCGTACTACTTGCCAGGTTTCTGCTGGCGGAAGAAGGCCAGCTCGGTCTTGAGTTTCTTGATTTCGGCGGACATCGCGTCGATCCGTAGCATCAACTGCTCGCGGTTGGCGCGATCCTCTTCGGCTTGCAGGCTTTTTTCCTCCACCTCCTGCGTCAGCTCGGCGTTCTGCGCCTCGAGCGCATCGATGCGCTCACGCAGTTGGCCATCGTCGCGGGCGCGCAGCTGCCAGGCGCCCAACGCGAGCGCCGCCAGCACGAGAAGTACCAGCGCCGCCCAGCCCAGCCAGGCAAAGCCACGGGGCACGTGGGGGCGGTGCTCGGCGCGCAGCAACTGGCGGGTGGAGGGCCGTTTAGTCCGTGGCCAGGCCATCGCTATCGATCTCCATGCCGCCCAGGGAAAGGAAGTTCTGCGGGTCGACGAATTCCCCGTGGTAGAGCACTTCGAAATGCAGGTGCGGGCCGGTGGAGCGTCCGGTGGAACCCACCTTGGCGATTTCCTGCCCCGGCAGCACCACGTCGCCCACTTTCACCAACAACTTGGAGGCGTGGGCGTAGCGCGTGACCAGGCCATTACCGTGGTCGATTTCCACGCGATTACCATAGGAAGGGTTCGGCCCGGCAACGATGACCCGGCCGCCGGCCGCCGCGTGGATCGGACTGCCGGTCGGCGCCGAGAAGTCCTGGCCGGAATGGAACGCCAGATGGTGATTGAACGGATCGAAGCGGTTGCCGAACGGTGAACCCAGGCGCGCCTGCTCCAACGGACGGCGTGCGGGAATCGCCATGAAGTCGGCATTACGCCGGGCCACCTGGTCCATCAGCAGGTCGAAGACCCGGCGCAGGCACGCAGCCGATTGCTCGTTGCGCTCAAGGTCAGCGGCCGATGCAGGCAACGGATCGACGCAGGCCCTGGGCGGCAGCAGGATGCCGCCTTCGTTGCGGGTGGACGTGGACTTGCCCTTGGGCGCGGGCACCAGTTCGGGATCGACCTTGGACAGCTTGCGGGCGATTTCCTGATGGCTGTCGACGGCCTTGAGCAGGTAATCCGCGTCCTTTTCCAGGACCTGCAGACGGCCGGTCAGCTCGCCGATGCGCTCGGCGGCAAAGCGCTCGCCGGACTCATCCGGCGCTTCTTCGGCCTGCGCCACTGGCACCATCACCGTCTGGGTCTGGCCTCGACCCAGCCACAGCCCACCAGCGAAGGCGGCCGTGGCAAGCACCAGCGTTACGCAGGCAGCACCCAGCACATACCGGCGCGTGTCGACCAGGCGCAGGTCCGAGCGAGTCAGGGCTTGCCGTGACGGAGAAAGGGAGTTCATGGCGGTACCGTTGGAATGCATTCAGCCCGGCGGGTGGCCGCCGGGGTGCACAGGGTACCTTTTATTGAAAACTTCGCAGCGGCTAAACACTGAAAAATGTAAATAAATAAGAAGAAATCATCATGTCTGAGAATACTTTCAGATGTTTCCCACTAACGCGATCACATTATCCCAGTGAATCAAACTGCCACTACGCCGGCAAAACAGACTCGATCTCCTGCAAACGATGCTCCTCCAGGCGCAGTTGGCGCGGGTGGAATCGCTTCAGGCTGGCCCGGTGGCCAATACTGACCAGGGTCACGCCCGGCAGTTGATCGATCAGCACCTGATACAGCGCGGCTTCGTCGGTTTCATCCAGCGCGGAGGTGGCTTCGTCGAGGAACAGCCACCGTGGTGCATAGAGCAGCGCGCGAGCGATGGCCAGGCGCTGCTGCTCGCCCGGTGAGAGCACGCGTTGCCAGTGATCGGCCTCATCCAGGCGCGGCACCAGCGAATCCAGGCGACACAGGTGCAGCACCTGCTTCATCTGTTCGGGATCATGAGCGTCGCCCGCATCCGGATAGCAGAGCGCTTCGGCCAGGGTGCCGATGGGTAGGTACGGTTTCTGCGGAACGAACAGGCTGCGCGCCTCGGGCATCTGCACCACACCGCCGCCATAGCGCCACAGTCCGCTCATGGCGCGCAACAATGTGCTCTTGCCGCCGCCGGACGGACCGCCGATCAGCACGTGCTCACCAGGGTTGAACGCAAGACTGGTGGGTTGCAGCAGCTCGCGGCCGTTACCGAGTTTCAGGGTCAGGTTGTGCAGTTGCAGGTTCTCGCCGGTCTTGCGCACGTCAATGTTGGCGGACTCGTGGGCAGTCTCGTCCATGGTCTGGCGGAAGCTCAGCAGACGGTCGCAGGTAGCGCGCCAACTGGCGAGGCTGGCATAGGCATCGATGAACCAGCTCAGGCCGTCCTGCACGTTGCCGAAGGCGGAGTTGATCTGCATGAGCTCGCCCAGCTGGATCTGCCCGGAGAAGTAGCGCGGCGCAGCGACGATGAAGGGAAACACGGTGGCGATCTGGGCATAGCCGGAGCTGAAGAAGGTCAGGCGCTTCTGCACCTTCATCAGTTCCCAGAAGTTGCTCCAGACATTGCGGAAGCGCCCCATCAGGCGGTTGCTCTCGTTCGCCTCGCCGTTGTACAGGGCGATGCTTTCGGCATTCTCGCGCACCCGCACCAGGCCGAAACGCAGGTCCGCCTCGTAGCGTTGCTGGCGGTTGTTCAGGCCGATCAGGCGGCGTGCGATGAGGTGGGTCAGGCAGCTGCCGACCGCGGCATAGAGCAGCGCCGCCCAGAACATGTAGCCGGGAATGCTGATGCCGAAGAGTTCGATGCTGCCGGACACGCCCCAGAGGATCACCGAGAAGGACACCAGGCTGACAATGTTGCGGATCAGGCCAAGCCCCAGGGTCAGGGTGGTGTCGGTGAAGCTGTTGAGGTCTTCGGAGAGACGCTGGTCGGGGTTGTCGGTGTGCCCGCGCTGCTCCAGTCGGTAGTAGTTCTTGTCGCCCAGCCAGGCGGCGAAGTGCTTCTCCGTCAACCAGCGGCGCCAGCGGATGGTGAGCATCTGCGTCAGATAGAGCCGGTAGACCGCCGTGAGGATGAACACGGCAGCGATGCCGCAGAACATCAGCATCAAATGGATGAAGCTCTTCAGGTCCTTGTTCTGCAGGGCGTTGTAGAAGTCGCGGTACCAGCTGTTGAGCCAGACGCTGAGTGCCACGCCCACCAGCGACAGGGCGATCACCACGATCAGCAGCAGCCAGGCCATGCCCTTCTCTTCGCTGCGCCAGTAGGGCGCGGTGAGTTGCCAGACTCGGTGGAAGAAGCGGCTGCGAACGGCGTCGTTCGCGGCCCGGTACTCGGCGCTGTCGGTCATGGGTCGGCTCGCACGGCTGGAAATAAAAAGGAGCGCTCATTGGCGCTCCTTTGTGTTATCGATCGCTTAACGCCTCACCGGGCGTTTCTGCAGCTTACGTTGCAAGGTGCGCCGGTGCATACCCAGCGCTCGGGCGGTCGCGGAGATGTTGCCGTCATGTTCGGCAAGTACACGCTGGATATGTTCCCACTGCAGGCGGTCCACCGACATGGGGTTTTCCGGCACCAGGGACTCAAGGTCCGCATGCTGCGACAGCAGGGCGGTCAGCACGTCATCGGCGTCGGCCGGCTTGCACAGGTAGTTGGTGGCGCCGCGCTTGATGGCTTCGACCGCGGTGGCGATGCTGGAATAGCCGGTGAGGATCACCACGCGCATCTCGGCGTCGAGTTCGAGCAGCTTGGGCAGCAGCACCAGGCCGGAATCGCCGTCCATCTTCAGGTCCAGCACGGCGTAGTCGGGCAGATCTTCCTTGGCCATGGCCAGGCCTTCTTCGGCGGAGCCGGCGACCGACACCCGCAACCCGCGACGGGTCATGGCGCGAGCCATGACGCGGGTAAAGGTGGCATCGTCATCCACCAGCAGCAGGTGGGGCTGCTCTTCGCCTTCGAACAGGATCTCTTCGCTCATGGTACTTCCTCGCGGGCGCGGCGATCAGGCCACGCCATAGCTTCTGGGCAGACGCAACTCAGTCAGAGTGCCGCCATCTTCATGGTTATACAACTTCACCGTTCCACCTGCGCGGGTCACGCTGGCCTGGCTGAGGAACAACCCCAGGCCAAAGCCCTTGCCCTTGGTGGTGAAGAACGGCTTGCCGAGCTGCTCGGCAATGGCCAGCGGCACGCCGGGGCCCTGGTCGCGGATGCTCAGGCAGATTTCCCCGGCATCCCAGTCCAGGCGGATGTCCAGATCGTCCGGGCAGGCGTCCGTCGCATTATTCAGCAGGTTCAGCAGCGCCTGGCTCAGGTCGGTCGGCGGCGTCATCCGCGGCGCCTTGCCCTTGCCCAGCGTCTGGTAGCGATAGCTTGCCTCGGGGCGCATCAGGTGCCAGCGCCGCAGCACCGACTCGACCCATTCGTTGGCGCCCTGCTCTTCCACCGCCTGGCGACGATCCGCTTCGGCGGCGCGCACCAGGTGCTGCAGGGTGGTCTTGCAGAGCTTGACCTGCTCCTGCAGCAGGGCGAGATCTTCCTGCAACAGCGGCTGATCCGCATTGGTCTGGCGCAATTCCTTGAGCAGTACGCTCATGGTCGCCAGCGGCGTACCCAGCTCATGGGCGGCACCCGCGGCCTGGGTGGCAACGGCCAGCAGTTGCTGGTCACGCATGCCTTCCTCGCGGCGCTGGGCCTGCAGTTGCTCCTGCCGACGCAGCGACTCGGACATGCGGGCGACGAAGAAGGTGATCAGCGCAGCAGCCAGGGCGAAGCTCAGCCACATGCCATAGACAAGGAGGTTGTCACGCTGCCCTGCGGCCATCTCCAGCGGGTGGAACCAGACCAGCAGCACCGTGTAGCTGGCCAGCGCCAGGCCGGCCAGGGCAATGGTGTAGAGCCATGGCAGGGTCGCCGCGGCGATGGTCAGCGGCACCAGGTAATAGGAAACGAAGGGATTGCTCGAGCCGCCCGAGTAATAGAGCAGCACACTGTGGATGACCAGGTCGCAGGCCAACTGGACGGCGTATTCCAGTTCGGTCACCGGCCACGGGCCGCGCAGGCGCAGCGCAGTTCCCAGGCACAGCACGAGGGAGACGCCGAGGGTCACACCGAGCGCGAGCCAGGGCAGCTGGATCAACTGGGCCTTGTAGGCGAGCCCGACCGAACCGGCCTGGGCGGCAAGCACGAGAATACGGATGAGTGTCAGATGCAGAAGGTTCTGACGACTGGCGGACAGCTGGAAAACCGGTGGGCGCATGGTGAATTCCGGAATTTGCGCGAGTATAGCCAAGAGCCCCCTCTCCTTTATGCGGCATAGCGCCACAGCATACTCCAGCGCAGCCTGTGACCGCCGCCTCAGTCCGAAACAATTAGTGACATCGACCCTTAACCCGTTTGCGAACCAATCCTCGTCAAAGGGTCTGACAGTCCTCGCCACTGCCTCTACTAAGCTGTGGCCCGGACATTTTCTGGAGCAAGGAGTCATCCATGTCTGTACTGAAGAAACCCTTCACCGCCATCGCCGCCGCCATCGCCCTGTGCGCCACCAGCCTCGGAGCCATGGCAGACGAACCTCGCTACAACCAGGTTTCGCTGCGCGCCGAGGTCAGCCAGGAAGTCGCCCACGACCTGATGCACGTAACCCTGTTCAGCGAGGGCCAGGCCACCGATCCGGCGAAGCTGGCCAGCGAGACCACCACCACACTGAATGCGGCCGTGGAGCAGGCACGCAAGGTCAAGGGCGTGACCGTCAGCCTGGGCAGCCGCAACAGCTACCCGGTGTATGACGACAAGGGCCAGAAGATCACGGCCTGGCGCGAGCGCGCGGAAATCCGCCTGGAAAGCACCGACTTCGCCGCCCTTTCCCAGCTCACCGCCGACCTGCTGGGCAAGTTGAAGATGGGCAGCATGGACTTCAGCATCGCCGACGCCACCCGCGCGAAGAATGAGGACGCGATGATGAAAGGCGCCGTGGATGCCTTCAAGGCCCGCGCCCAGGTCCTCACCGAGGCGCTCGGCGGCAAGGGCTACAAGCTGGTCAGCCTGAACCTGAACACCTCCGGCGCGCCACGGCCGATGCCGGTGATGCGCATGGCCGCCGCCAAGTTCGCCTCCATGGATTCGGCACCGGCGCAGGAAATCGAAGCCGGCACCAGCCAGGTCACCGTCAGTGCCGACGGCACGATCGAGGTGCAGATGCCGTAACACCCGCGGGGGGCTTCCAGCGCGGCGCCTCGGGGGACCGGGGCGCCGTCGCTCGACCGCACGGTTCCCATTGTCGAAATTGCGACATTCCCTTGCACCCGCGTCACAACTTCTACACTCACCCCGGTCAGCCGCTTGCACCCGGCATGTGCCGTGCATAGCTTCACGCAACGCAGCTCACGAGGCTGCCCCTCGATGACAACCAGAATAAACAGAGGTCCCAATGCGTAAGAACGCCGTCATCCGCTCCATGATTGCCGCTGGGCTGATCGCCAGCGCCCCGCTCGCCCACGCCGCCAACAACCTGGTCTACTGCTCCGAAGGCAGCCCTGCGGGTTTCGACCCGGGCCAGTACACCACCGGCACCGACTTCGATGCCTCGGCGGAAACCGTGTTCAACCGCCTCACCCAGTTCGAGCGCGGCGGCACCCAGGTCATCCCGGGCCTGGCGGAGAAGTGGGACGTATCCGATGACGGCAAGACCTACACCTTCCACCTGCGTTCCGGCGTGAAGTTCCACACCACCGACTACTTCAAGCCGACCCGCGAGTTCAACGCCGACGACGTGCTGTTCACCTTCAACCGCATGCTCGACAAGAACCACCCGTTCCGTAAGGCGTACCAGACCGAATTCCCCTACTTCACCGACATGGGCATGGACGCGAACATCGCCAAGGTGGAGAAGGTCGACGACAAGACCGTCAAGTTCAGCCTCAACGAAGTCGACGCCGCGTTCATCCAGAACCTGGCGATGAGCTTCGCCTCGATCCAGTCCGCCGAATACGCCGACCAGTTGCTCAAGCAGGGCAAGGCCAGCGAGATCAACCAGAAGCCCATCGGCACCGGCCCATTCGTGTTCAGTCGCTACCAGAAGGACGCGATGATCCGCTTCAAGGCCAACCCGGACTACTGGAACAAGGGCGAGGTGAAGATCGACAACCTGATCTTCGCCATCAACACCGACGCCTCGGTGCGCATGCAGAAACTCAAGGCAAACGAGTGCCAGATCACCCTCTTCCCGCGCCCGGCCGACTTGGAAGCGCTGAAGAAGGACCCGAACCTGAACATGCCGTCGCAGCCGGGCTTCAACCTCGGCTACATCGCCTATAACGTCCTGCACAAGCCATTCGACAAGCTCGAAGTGCGCGAGGCGCTGGACATGGCGGTGAACAAGAAGGCGATCATCGACGCCGTCTACCAGGGCGCCGGCCAGCTTGCCGTGAACGGCATGCCGCCGACCCAGTGGTCCTACGACGACAGCATCAAGGATGCCGGCTACAACCCGGAGAAGGCCAAGGAGCTGCTGAAGAAGGCCGGCGTCGCCGAAGGCACCGAGATCACCCTGTGGGCCATGCCGGTGCAGCGCCCGTACAACCCCAACGCCAAGCTGATGGCCGAGATGCTGCAGTCCGACTGGGCCAAGGTCGGCATCAAGGCGAAGATCGTCACCTACGAATGGGGCGAGTACATCAAGCGCGCCAAGGGCGGCGAGCACGACGCCATGCTGATCGGCTGGAGCGGCGACAACGGTGACCCGGACAACTGGCTGGGCACCCTCTATGGCTGCGATGCCGTGGACGGCAACAACTTCTCCAAATGGTGCGACCCGGCCTACGACAAGCTGATCAAGGATGCCAAGCGCACCCCGGACCAGGCCAAGCGTACCGAGCTGTACAAGCAGGCCCAGCACATTCTCAAGGAGCAGGTGCCGATCACCCCGATCGCCCACTCCACCGTATACCAGCCAATGCGCAAGACGGTGCAGGACTTCAAGATCAGCCCGTTCGCGCTGAACTCGTTCTACGGCGTCAGCGTAGGCAAGTAAGGCCAGCGGCCGCCGGGCTTCCCGGCGGCCTTCTCCCCCGGCGCAGCCGCCATGCACAGAGCGCTTATCCGCCTGACCCTCGTCAGCCTGCTTGGCTGCGCGCAGGCTTTTGGCCAATCCCTGGTGGTCTGCACCGAGGCCAGCCCGGAAGGCTTCGACATCACCCAGTACACCGCTGCCACCACTGCCGACGCTTCTGCCGAAACGGTCTTCGAGCGCCTGGTGCAGTTTGCCCCCGGCAGTACACGCGTGGTGCCCGCGCTGGCACAGAGCTGGGAAATCAGCGACGACGGCCTGCAGTACACCTTCGCCCTGCGCCAGGGCGTGAAGTTCCACAGCACCGACTACTTCACCCCGACCCGTGACTTCGACGCCGACGACGTGCTCTGGAGCTTCCAGCGCCAGCTTGACCCGCAGCACCCGTGGAACAAACTGGCACCGCGCGGTTTCCCCTACGCCGAGGCGATGGGCCTGCCGGCGCTGATCAGCTCGGTGGAAAAGCTCGATGCCGAGCACGTGCGCTTTACCCTCAGGCACCCCGAGGCGCCCTTCCTCGCCGACCTGGCGATGGGCTTCGCCTCCATCTATTCCGCCGAGTACGGCGACCTGCTGCTGTCTGCCAACAAGGCCGAGCAGTTGAACAACCTGCCCATCGGCACCGGGCCCTTCATCTTCCAGCGCTACCAGAAGGACGCCCAGGTTCGCTTCACCGCCAATCCGGACTACTGGGGCGGCAAGCCGAAGATCGAGCGCCTGCTGCTGGCGATCACCCCCGATCCGAATGTGCGCATCCAGAAGGTCAAGGCCGGCGACTGCCAGATAGCCGTCTACCCCAAGCCCACCGACATCCCCGCATTGCGCCAGGAGCCGAAACTGACCATCGAGGAACTGGACTCGCTGCTGGTCGCCTACGTCGGCATCAATACCCGGCACAAGCCGCTGGACGATGTGCGCGTGCGCCAGGCGATCAACCTCGCCTTCGACCGCAACGCCTACCTGCGCGCGCAATTCGGCGAAGGCGCCGCGACCCTCGCCGTGGCGCCTTACCCGCCAACGCTGTGGGGTTCCGATCCGCAACTCAAGGTCTGGCCCCACGACCCCGCGCGCGCCAGGCAACTACTGGAAGAAGCCGGCATCAAGCCCGGCCTGAAACTGTCGATCTGGACCCGCCCCGGCGGCGGCCCGACCAACCCCAACCCCGGCATCGGCGCACAGATGCTGCAGAACGACCTGGGGCAGATCGGCATTCAGGCGGACATCCGCGTGTTCGAATGGGGCGAACTGATCAAGCGTGCCAAACAGGGCGAGCACGACCTGATCTTCATGGGCTGGGCCGGCGACAATGGCGACCCGGACAACTTCCTCACGCCGAACCTGTCCTGTGCGGCGGCGAAAAGCGGCGAGAACCAGGCCGGCTGGTGCAACGCGGAGTTCGACGAGCTGCTGCGCAAGGCCCGCGCCATTACCGACCAGGCCGCCCGCGCGAACCTCTATCGCCAGGCGCTGGCCATCTATCAGCGCGAAGCGCCGTGGATCGCCCTGGCCTACCCGAAGCAGTTCGCCGTGGTGCGTCCGGGCGTTAGTGGCTTTACCCTGAGCCCATTGGGCTCGAACAATTTTTCCCGCGTGCAGCTACAGGGCTCACCGGGACCATAACGACAAGGACCAGGCCCCAAAAGGGTCGATGTCGACAAGAACGGGCCGCCCATGACGCGGCCCAACCGTGACCATCCCATGTGGAGAACTCCCCACAATGCTGTCCTTCATTGCCCGGCGCTTCGGGCTACTGATACCGACCTTCTTCGGCGTCACCCTGCTCACCTTCGCGCTGATCCGCCTGATCCCGGGCGACCCGGTGGAAGTGATGATGGGCGAGCGCCGCGTCGACCCGCAGATGCACGCCGAAGCCATGCACCGCCTGGGCCTCGACAAACCGCTCTACCAGCAGTACCTCGACTACATCGGCAACCTCGCCCAGGGCAACCTCGGCGAATCGCTGACCACCCGCGACAGCGTCTGGCACGAATTCCTCACGCTGTTCCCGGCGACCCTGGAGCTGTCCCTGGCCGCCCTGCTGTTCGCCGGTACCTTCGGCCTGCTCGCCGGGGTGATCGCGGCCTTGAAGCGCGGCTCGCTGTTCGACCACGGGGTGATGACCATTTCCCTGGCCGGCTATTCGATGCCGATCTTCTGGTGGGGCCTGATCCTCATCATGCTGTTCTCCGTTTCCCTGGGCTGGACGCCGGTATCCGGGCGCCTGGACCTGCTCTACGACATCGAGCCGAAGACCGGCTTCATGCTCATCGACACGCTGCTGTCGGATGAAGAAGGCGCCTTCATGGACGCCGTGCGCCACCTGATCCTGCCGGCCATCGTGCTGGGCACCATCCCGCTGGCGGTGATCGCGCGGATGACCCGTTCGTCGATGCTCGAAGTGCTGCGTGAAGACTACGTGCGCACCGCCCGCGCCAAGGGCCTGTCGCCGGCGCGCGTGGTGTTCGTGCACGCCCTGCGCAACGCCATGATCCCGGTGCTCACCGTGTTCGGCCTGCAGGTCGGCACGCTGCTGGCCGGTGCGGTCCTGACCGAGACCATCTTTTCCTGGCCAGGCATCGGCAAATGGCTGATCGACGCCATCGGCCGCCGCGACTACCCGGTGGTGCAGAACGGCATCCTGCTGGTGGCGACCCTGGTGATCCTGGTGAACTTCATCGTGGACATCCTCTACGGCCTCGCGAACCCACGTATCCGTCACCAGCGCTAAGGAGCACGCCATGAGCAACGTTTCCCAAGCTCCCGCCAGCGACCCGAGCCTGGTCTACCCGTCCCCGCTGAAAGAATTCTGGCAAGCCTTCTCGCGCAACAAGGGCGCGGTCGGCGGCCTGCTGTTCATGCTGGTCATCGTGTTCTGCGCGCTGTTCGCGCCCTGGGTCGCGCCGCACGATCCGAGCGAGCAGTTCCGCGACTTCCTGCTCACCCCGCCACTCTGGCTCGAGGGCGGCAATGCGCAATTCCTGCTGGGCACCGACGAGCTGGGCCGCGACCTGCTCTCGCGCCTGATGCATGGCGCGCGGCTGTCGCTGATGATCGGCCTGACCTCGGTACTGATCTCGATGATCCCCGGCATCTTCCTCGGCCTGCTCGCCGGCTTCTCGCCGACCCGCCTGGGCCCGGTGATCATGCGCCTGATGGACATCATGCTGGCCCTGCCCTCGCTGCTGCTGGCGGTCGCCATCGTCGCCATCCTCGGCCCGGGCCTGATCAATACGGTGGTCGCCATTGCCATCGTCTCGCTGCCGGCCTACGTGCGCCTGACCCGCGCCGCGGTGATGGGCGAACTGAACCGCGACTACGTCACCGCCTCGCGCCTGGCCGGCGCCGGCACCCTGCGCCTGATGTTCGTCACCGTGCTGCCCAACTGCATGGCGCCGCTGATCGTGCAGGCCACCCTGAGCTTCTCCTCGGCGATCCTCGACGCCGCCGCGCTGGGCTTCCTCGGCCTCGGCGTACAACCGCCGACGCCCGAGTGGGGCACCATGCTGGCCTCCGCGCGCGATTACATCGAGCGCGCCTGGTGGGTCGTCTCGCTGCCCGGCCTGACCATCCTGCTCAGCGTGCTGGCGATCAACCTGATGGGCGACGGCCTGCGCGATGCGCTGGACCCGAAGCTGAAGAACGCGGCGTGAGGAGCAGACAGATGAATACCTTCCCGCTTTCTGTAGGAGCGAGCTTGCTCGCGAACCTGCACTCCTCCGCGTTCCCCGTTCGCGAGCAAGGACTAAGGCGTCCCCCTCGTTCCTGCAAAAAGAACACAAGCCTGATGGAGACCGCCGTATGAGCCTCCTCGACCTGCGCAATCTTTCGGTGCGCTTCGGCGACCGCAACGCCATCCCGGTGGTGGATGGCCTCGACCTCTCGGTGGACAAGGGTGAAGTCCTGGCCATCGTCGGCGAGTCCGGCTCCGGCAAGTCGGTGACCATGATGGCCCTGATGGGCCTGATCGACGCCCCCGGCATCATCACCGCCGACGCCATGCAGTTCGACGGCACCGACATGCTGCGCCTGAAGGGCCGTGAGCGTCGGCGCATCGTCGGCAAGGACATCGCCATGGTCTTCCAGGACCCGATGACCGCGCTCAACCCCAGCTTCACCGTCGGCTACCAGATCGAGGAAGTGCTCAAGCTGCACCTCGGCCTGCGCGGCAAGGCCCTGCGCCAGCGCGCCCTGGAGCTGCTCGAACGGGTGGAAATCCCCGGCGCTGCCCAGCGCCTGGACGCCTACCCGCACCAGCTCTCCGGCGGCATGAGCCAGCGCGTCGCGATCGCCATGGCGATCGCCGGCGAGCCCAAGCTGCTGATTGCCGATGAGCCCACCACTGCGCTCGACGTGACCATCCAGGCGCAGATCATGGAGCTGCTGCTGAACCTGCAGCGCGACCACGGCATGGCGCTGATCCTGATCACCCACGACCTCGCCGTGGTTGCCGAAACCGCCCAGCGCGTCTGCGTGATGTACGCAGGCCAGGCGGTAGAGATCGGCCAGGTGCCGGCGCTGTTCGACCTGCCGACCCATCCCTATACCGAAGCGCTGCTCAAGGCGATTCCCGAGCACAGCGCCGGCGAAGAACGCCTGGCTACCCTGCCCGGAATCGTCCCCGGCAAGTACGACCGCCCGCAGGGCTGCCTGCTGTCGCCGCGCTGCCCCTATGTGCAGGACAACTGCCGTAGCGTGCGCCCATCCCTGGAAGCCCATGAACGCGGCGCGGTGCGCTGCTTCTACCCGCTGAACCTGAATACCGAGGTGGCCCGATGAACGCTGTTCTGACCGCCCGCGACCTGACCCGTCACTATGAAATCTCCCAGGGCCTGTTCAAGCCTCACGCCCTGGTGCGTGCCCTGAACGGCGTATCCTTCGACCTGCAAGCCGGCAAGACCCTGGCCGTGGTCGGCGAGTCCGGCTGCGGCAAGTCCACCCTCGCCCGTGCGCTGACCCTGATCGAGGAGCCCACCTCCGGCTCGCTGCAGATCGCCGGCCAGGAGGTGAAAGGCGCCAGTCACGAGCAACGCAAGCAATTGCGCCGCGACGTGCAGATGGTCTTCCAGAACCCCTACGCCTCGCTCAACCCGCGGCAGAAGATCGGCGATCAGTTGGCCGAGCCACTGCTGATCAACACCAGCCTGTCCCGCGTCGAACGCCGTGAGCGCGTGCAGGCGATGATGAAGCAGGTCGGCCTGCGCCCCGAGCACTACCAGCGCTACCCGCACATGTTCTCCGGCGGCCAGCGCCAGCGCATCGCCCTGGCCCGCGCCATGATGCTACGGCCCAAGGTGCTGGTGGCGGACGAGCCGACCTCGGCGCTGGACGTGTCGATCCAGGCCCAGGTGCTCAACCTGTTCATGGACCTGCAGCAGGAGTTCGGCACCGCCTACGTGTTCATCTCCCACAACCTCGCGGTGGTTCGCCACGTGGCCGACGATGTGCTGGTGATGTACCTCGGTCGCCCGGCGGAAATGGGCCCGGCAAACAAGCTCTACGAGCGCCCGCTGCACCCCTACACCCAGGCGCTGTTGTCAGCCACCCCGGCCATCCACCCCGACCCGGACAAACCGAAGATCAAGATCCAGGGCGAACTGCCCAACCCGCTCAACCCGCCCACGGGCTGCGCCTTCCACAAGCGCTGCCCTTACGCCACCGAGCGCTGCAAGGCCGAAGTGCCGGAGCTGCGCGTGCTCGATGAGCGCCAGGTGGCCTGCCACCATGCGGAGCAGTTCCTGAACTGAAACGGGATGGGCCGGTCATAGGCCGGCCCACTCTTTCGGATACAGCTGCGTCCTACAACGCAGCGGGAACAGGCCTACCGCCTGATCCATCGCGTCCCGCTAGGGTGGCCTCCCGCCACTGCCCGCACGCCGTGGCAGTTATCCACAGGGCCACATACTGCATGCTGCTGTTCTTCCTCCTGCTGATTCTCGTTACCGCCGCCGTCGCCAATTTCCAGCTGCATCAGTGGAAGCGGCAGCGGCGAATGGACATGCGTGCGCAGAAGAAGTCCGCCAAGGCAGGTCCGAAGGCAAAGGCCAAAACTGGGTTCGACCTCGACGAGATCGATTGGGAAGGGCTGGCCCCGGATGAGCTGGATACCGCACCGCCACCGCCGCCCCCCACTCCGGTAGCACGCCCCAAACCCGCCCCCGTGAAGGCCGAGCTACCTGCGCCACTCACTGAGGTGAAGTCGAAAGTGGCGGCCAGGGACGAATTCCTGCCACTGGAGCGCGCCCTCCGGGAGCAGATGTCCGCCGCACATCGCAGAGAGGCCCTGGCACACCTGCTCAAGGCCAACCTGCACCTCCCCACTCCGGAACCCGGCGAACAGCATGTGGTGCTGGATATGGACGACGGCAGCTACATGCCGGTCGCCACCCATCCCGCCGCCGCGAGTATCGCCCTGGGATACCTCGCCGCAGGCATGCAGCAGCGCAGGGGCGAACAGCTGGTGCGAGAGCTGCGCGGTGGCGACGTCGGCCTGCTGGTGGTGGCACGCAATCCACAGAAGCCGTCCGTGGCACGCCTGTGGAAAATCCTCCCGGAAGACCTGTAGGAGCGAGCTTGCTCGCGAACAGGCCCAGCGGCAGAGTCAGTTCGCGAGCAAGCTCGCTCCAACGAAGATCCGTGTGCGCTGTTCTCCAACTGGCTCACCACCGCACCGAAACTGTCCCTACAGATCACGGATCAGCGCCAGGCGCGCGCCGAAACCCAGCAGGACGGCGCCGAAGCCCCACTGCTGCACGCGCTGCATCGTCCGGTGCCGCGCCAGCCAGCGGCCCATGCGATCGCCGCTGACGGCGTAGAAGCTGTCGAAGCCCAGCCCGACTACCACCAGTGCGCCGCCCAACAGTCCGAATTGCAGCGCCAGCGGGCCGTTCTGCGGATGGATGAATTGCGGCAGCAGCACCGAGCAGAACAGCAACGCCTTGGGGTTGAGCAGGTTGGTCAGCAGGCCCCGGCGAAATGCGCGCCGGTAGCTGACGGCGGATAACCCGGCCGCGCTCGGTGCCACCGGCAAACCCACCGGCGCACGCAGCAGTTGCAGGCCGATCAAGGCCAGGTAGCACCCGCCACCAATGCGTACCACATCGAACGTCCACGGCGCGCTGCGGAACAGCAGCGCCAGCCCGGTCGCGGCCAGGGCGACATGGCAGCCACGGGCCACGCCGAGACCCACGGCGGTTGCCAGAGCGACGCGGCAACCATAGCGGGCGCCGGTATGCAGCAGGAGAAGCATGTCCGGCCCGGGCAGCAGGTAGACCATCGCCAAGGCCAGCAGGAAGACACCGATATCCACAATCGCCACTCCGAAGAAGTCATTGCGGATAGGGATTCTATGCCTGAAGCCCAGGGCAGGTGCTTGCGTATTCGACCAGCATCAGACATCAATTTGGCATATCCTGCCAATCTTGAAGCAATCGACTAGCCACCCATGCCAACCCCGAAACTGGATGCCTACGACCACCGTATCCTCGCCGCTCTGCAGCGCGACGGCCGCCTGACCAACGTGCAGTTGGCCGAGGAAATCGGCCTGTCGCCCTCCCCTTGCCTGCGCCGGGTACGGATTCTCGAAGAAGCCGGGATGATCCGTGGCTACCACGCCGCGCTGGGCCGTGACGAAGTGGGGCTGGGCCTGACCGTGTTCGTCGGGGTGAAGGTCGAGCGCCACAGCGACAGCAGCGCCGCCGCCTTCCGCCAGGCGGTGATCGACCTGCCGGAAGTCATCTCGGTACACCTGGTCAGCGGCGAGGCAGACTTTCTCCTGCAAGTGGTGCTGCCCGATCTGCGCGCCTACGAACAGTTCCTCACCGGCACGCTGCTCAAGCTGCCGGGCGTCAGCGATATCCGCAGCAACTTCGCCATCCAGACGGTGAAGGAATCCGCGCCGCTGCCGCTGCGGCATCTGCCTAAGTAGCGAAAAACCTCAGGAACGCGCGCAGGTCCGCCTGCGCCTGTTCCACGCTGGCCGGGGCAAAGCGCACTTCGCTGTGCGCCGGGCATTGCCCCAGGCGGCCGATGTCCAGCGGGTGCAGCACGCCCAGCAACGGGTAGCCGCCCATGCTCTGGCGGTCGGCCAGCAGGATGATCGGCTGGCCGTCCGGCGGCACCTGGATGGCGCCTTCCACGATCCCCAACGACCATTGCCGGCGGGGCGCGCTGAGCGCCTCGCCGCGCAGCCGTACGCCCATGCGGTCGGATTGCGGGCTGACCTGCCAGCTCTGCTCGAAGAAGACCTGGCGCTGTTCCTCGCTGAAAACATCCGGGCCGGGCAACACACGCAGCGTCGGGGGCTCACGGTAGCCCGGCCGGTAGGGCCAGGGCACGCTGGCACCGCGCAGCAATTGTTCGCCGATAGCGGCACACGCCAGCACATCCCCTGCGGCCAGCGGCTCGCCATTACCGGCAAAGCCGCCGAGCCGTTCCCGCGTCTGGGTTGCAACGCTGCCCAACACGGGAGCCGCGCAAAAACCGCCAGCGACGGCCAGATAGGCACGCTGCCCGGCACGGGCGAAGCCCAGCTTCAGGCGTTGCCCGGCACGGACGCGAAAGCGCGACCAGCCCTGCCGGGGCTCACCATCGAGAGTCACCGGCAGCTCGGCGCCGGTCAGGGCCAGCCAGGTATCGTCCTGCGCCTCCAGCTCCAGGCCGCCCAGGGCAATCTCCAGCAACGCGCTGCCACAGGGATTGCCGAGCAGGCGGTTGGCCCAGGCCGCGGCCTGCTTATCCACAGGGCCGCCGGGGGATACGCCGAGCCGCTGCCAGCCCTGGCGCCCGCCATCCTGCAGCAGGCAAAGCGGGCCGCAAGCGCTGACCCTCAGGCTCATGCGACACCGCCCGCAGCTCGAAAAACTGCTTCGTCGATAGGTACGAAGCGCACCCGATCGCCCACGGCCAGCGGACAGGGTGGCTCCTCGCGCGGATCGAACAGGCGCTGCGCGGTACGCCCCAGCAGATGCCAACCGCCGGGCGAGGCCTGTGGATAAACCGCCGTCTGCCGCTCGGCAATCGCCAGGCTGCCAGCAGGCACGTGCGTGCGCGGTGTCGGCCGACGCGGCAGGGCGAGACGTTCGTCCAGCTCGCCGAGGTAGGCGAAGCCGGGAGAGAACCCGATGGCGCCGACGCGATAGTCGCGACCGGCGTGCAGATCGATCACCTGGGCGGAGGTAAGCCCGCACAGCCGGGCGACTTCCGCGAGATCCTCGCCGGCATACCACACGGCAATATCATGCAGGCGCCCGGCACGGTCGGCGTGGGAGTCATCGGGCCACTGCGCGAGCACGGCCTGCACGTGGCCTTGCAGTTGCGGCAGGTCGATACGCAGCAGGTCGTAGTGCAGCAGCAACGTGGTCCAGCCCGGCACGCAATCGGTCAGCGCCGCCCCCAACTCAATGCGCAGGCGCTCGGCCAGCCGGGCGATGCGCAGCGGCAGCGTATCGTCGGGCTGCTCCGCGAGGGTGATCAGCAGCGCCGTGGCGCCGAAAGCTTCGATACGGATCATGCCTGGTCCAGCAGGCCACGCAGGCGCCGCAGCACCGCCAGGGATTCGGGGTTGTCGCCATGCACGCAGAGACTGTCGGCGTGCAGACGCAGCGGGTTGCCGTCGATGTCCGGGAAGGCTTCTCCACGGGCGATAGCCAGGGCCTGGTCGAGGATGCGTTGCGGCTCGTGGTGCACGGCGTTGGCCAGCCGCCGCGGGGCCAGTTGGCCATCGGGCAGGTAGGCGCGGTCGGCAAAGGCTTCGAACATCAGCGGCACGTCGGCGGCATCCGCCAGTTGCAGCTCGCGGCTGTTGTCGGCCAGGGCCAGCACCATCAGCGGCAGGCGCTTGCGGTAGGCAGAGCAGGCATCGAGCACCGCTGCGAGCAGCGCATCGTCGCGCACCAGATCGTTGTACAGCGCGCCGTGGGGCTTCACGTAGGCCACCTGGGTGGCGGCGGCGCGGCAGAAAGCGTCCAGCGCGCCGATCTGGTAGAGCACCAGGGCGTGGACTTCCTCGGGTGAGCAGCTCATGTGGCGGCGACCGAAGCCGGCCAGGTCCGGGTACGCGGGGTGCGCACCGATGCTGACGCCCTGCTCCACCGCCAGACGGACGGTGCGCTGCATGGTCAGCGGGTCGCCCGCGTGATAGCCGCAGGCGAGATTGGCCTGGTCGATCAGCGGCATGGCGTGGGCGTCATCGCCCATGCGCCAGGCGCCGAAGCTTTCGCCCATGTCGCAGTTCAGCAGGATTCGCGTCGTGCGCTCGCTCATCGGTGTCGCCATCCTTCCAGATTTTCTACAGGTTAAAGCAGAGCATGGCCTTTGGCCTTCGGAGAATACTCAGTCACGTTCAGGAGGAGTACTATCCACGGTCTGTAGTAGCGGATACCTCCTCCGAATGATCAAAGCCGCCATCCTGGCCGCCTTCGGCCTGAGCATCGTCTATGTCCACCTGCGTGGGCGGGTGCGCCACAAGTTCACGCGCCAGCTGAGCGACCACTCCAGCTTCCTGGCGCCGATCAACTGCCTGATGTACCTGTTCTCCAGGGTACCCAGCCGCCCGTACCTGGCGACCGAGCAGTTCCCCGAGATGCGCCTGCTGACCGAGAACTGGGAAGCCATCCGCAGCGAAGCCCTGCACCTGCGCGACGCCGGCAGCATCAAGCGTTCCGACCAGCTCAACGACGTTGGCTTCAACTCCTTCTTCAAGACCGGCTGGAAGCGCTTTTACCTGAAGTGGTACGACGACAGCCATCCGTCCGCCGACGCCCTGTGCCCGAAGACCACCGAGCTGCTGCGGCAGATTCCGTCGGTGAAGGCGGCGATGTTCGCCGAGCTGCCGCCGGGCTCGCGCCTGGTGCGCCACCGCGACCCCTATGCCGGTTCGCTGCGCTACCACCTGGGCCTGCTGACGCCGAACGATCCGGGCTGCTTCATCGAAGTGGACGGCGAGCGCTACCACTGGCGCGACGGCGAGGCGGTGGTGTTCGACGAAACCTATATCCACTACGCCGAGAACACCACGGAGCATGACCGGGTGATCCTCTTCTGCGACATCGAGCGGCCGCTGAAGTACGGCTGGGTGACGGCCTTCAACCGCTGGTTCAGCCGCAATGTGATGGCCGCTGCCGCCTCGCCCAACGACGCGGGCGACAAGACCGGCGGCATCAACCGCGCCTTCGCCTCGCTGTACAAGATCCGCCTGCAGGGCAAGGCCCTGAAGAAGCGCAACCGCAAGCTGTATTACCTGCAGAAGTGGGGCTTCTTCGCGGCGGTGTTGGCGCTGTTCCTGTGGATCTGAGCGGCTGGATTCAAACGCCCCGATAACAAAAAGGCCTCCGCATTCGCGGGGGCCTTTTTGTTTGCGCCATGTGAGGAGCCCTGCGTAGGGTGAATAACCTGGAACAGGTTATCCGCCGGCTCGGCTGCCAATCGGCGGATAACGCTGACGCGTTATGCGCCCTACGAAATTCGCGAACCGGCCTGGCGCAGGAGCCGCCGGGGAGCCCGTTCGCGAGCAAGCTCGCTCCTACGCAAAGCCGGTCATGCTGAGCGTGGGAGTGGACTCGGTCCGCGATGGGCTACGCCCAACGCCCGCTCAATACACGTCGCGCCGATAGCGCCCGCTTTTGATCCTGTAGGAGCGAGCTTGCTCGCGAACCCGTCCAGCGCTGGAGTCGCCGGCAAATCCGTTCGCGAGCAAGCTCGCTCCTACGAAAAGCCGGTCATGCTGAGCGTGGGAGTGGACTCGGTCCGCGATGGGCTACGCCCAACGCCCGCTCAATACACGTCGCGCCGATAGCGCCCGCTCTCCAGCAGCGCCTCGACCTCGGCATCGCCGAGCATCTCGCGCAGGGCACGATCGACGCCCTCGGCCATGCCTTGCAGGCTACCGCAGACGTAGATCACCGCGCCCTCTTGCAGCCACTGGGCGAGCGCTTCGCCGCTGGCGCGCAGGCGGTCCTGCACGTAGACCTTCTCGGCCTGGTCGCGGGAGAAGGCGACGTCCAGGCGCTGCAGCTCGCCGCGCGCCAGCATGCCTTCGAGCTCGTCGCGGCAGTAGAAGTCGTGGGCGATGTTGCGCTCGCCGAACAGCAGCCAGTTGCGCGAGCGGCCTTCGGCAACGCTCGCCTGCAGCAACGCGCGCAGGCCGGCGATGCCGGTACCGTTGCCGATGAGGATCAGCGGACGGTCATCCTCGGTGAGATGGAAGCTGCGGTTGCGGCGCAAGCGCAGCAGCAGGCTGCCGCCCTCGGGCAGGTACTCGGTCAGCCAGCCGGAACAGATGCCCAGCGAACCGTCGGCGTGCTGCTCCTGGCGCACGATCAGCTCCAGGGCGCCTTCGCTGCGCAGCGAAGCGATGGAGTACTGGCGCACCGAGAGCTTGATCAGCGCATCAACCACTGCCTGACCGTGCTGGCCGACCAGGTGTTCGAGGTTGCCCGGCAGCAGGCAGCCGGCCAGGGCGTCCTTGAGTGGCATGGCCAGGCCATCCACCTGCACGCTGCCGGAGCCGTCGAGGCCGAGGCGTTCGAGCCATTGGCTGACGAGGAATTCCGGTTGGCGCGGAACGATTTCCACCAGGTCGCCGGCGGCCCAGTCGACCTGCGAATCGCTGGGCGCAGTCAGGCGCAGCAACCAGGTGGACTCGCCCTGGCTGCCAGGATTGAGGTGCTCACGACCACTCAGCGTCCACACCTCGAAGGCTGGTGAGCTGAAGGCCACTTGCGGCGCGGTGCCGGAGAGTTCGGCCAGGCGCACTTGCCAGTCATGCAGCGCGGCGGCGTCGCCGTTGTCCACTTCCACGCCATCGAACAGCGGGCGCGCGCCCTGCCCTTGCAACCAGCCCTGCATGCGCCGGGCGAAGCCGCAGAAGTGCTCATACTGGCGGTCGCCCAGGGCAAGTACGGCGAAGCGCAGGTCGTTGAGGCCGAGGGACTGGCCGAGCACCTGGCGCTCGAAACCACGGGCGCTGTCCGGAGCCTCGCCTTCGCCGAAAGTGCTGACCACGAACAGCGCATTGCGGGTCTGCTCCAGCTGCACGCGGTCCAGCTTGCCCAGCGGTTCGACGCGTACCGGCAGGCCAGCAGCCTGCAGCTGACCGGCGCTCTGCCAGGCCAGCTGCTCGGCGAAACCGCTCTGGCTGGCGTAGCCCACCAGCCAGGAGTCGGCGCCGCCAGCGTTATTGCCCAGCTCGCCACGGGCGGCAAGGGCCGCGCGCTTCTTGCGGCGACGATCGAGGTAGAGCAGCCAGCCGGTGATGAAGAACAGCGGCATGGCCAGACTGGCGAGCATCATCAGGATGCGTCCGGTGAGGCCGAAATAGCTGCCGACGTGCAGGGCATAGACGCTGGTGAGCAGTTGCTTGCCGGCGCTGCTGTCGTTGTAGCGGCGGTCCTTGAGCAGCTTGCCGCTGGCCGGGTCGATGGTCATCTCGTTGAAGGCGCGCTCGTGGGCAGCGTCATCGAGGAGGTAGAACACGGTGGCCGGCTGGCCCTTCACCGGCGGCAAGCGCAGGTTGTAGGCGGTCATGGCGGCGCCGCCGGTCTGCTGGATGGTGTTCCAGATGGCGGTGGCATCGACTACCGGCGGCGGGCCCTCGGGCGCCGGGCCACGCTTGCCGCCACCGCGCTGGCCGCCCTTGGCCTGGCCGGCAGGCGCGTCGTCGAGCAGCTTGAACAGGCCGTTGCGGTACCACTCGTAGGACCAGTACAGGCCGGTCAGCGAGGCCAGCAGATAGAACACCAGGCACCAGGTACCGGCCACGGCGTGCAGGTCCCAGTTGAAGGCGCGGCCTTTCTTGCGCCAGTCGAAGGTCAGCCAGGTGCGCCAGTTCAGCGCCTTGCGCGGCCAGCGCAGGTACAGGCCGGAGAGGCAGAAGAAGATCAGGATCAGGGTGCAGGCGCCGGTGATCCGCTGGCCGACTTCGCCGGCGGCGAGGAAGCGATGCAGCTGCATGATGAACATGAAGGCGCCCTCGCCCACTGGCGCGGGCAGGGCTTCTGCGGTGTAGGGATCGACATACAGGGATTCGCCACGGCGCTGGCCCGGTGGCGGAGTGAAGAAAATGCGCGCGGATTCCACGCCCTCGGTCTTGAGCCAGAAGAAGGCGACCTTCTTGCCTGGTTCGGCGCTTTCCACCCGGCGGATCAGTTCGTCCATCGGCAGCACGGACTCGGCGCGCTTCTCCACCACCAGGCTGTCGGGGTTGATGGCGCGCAGGATCTCGTCCTGGAACGACAGCATCGCCCCGGTGATGCCCATCAGCGCCAGCACAAGCCCTGCGCTGATACCGAACAGCCAATGCAACTGGAAAAGGACTTTCTTCAACACCGCGGCTTCACCTTCGGACACCCATCACGCAGGGCGGGCATTTTAATGAGAATGGCTCGCAAACGCAGCCGTTTTAACAATCTTTACCCTGGCCTTACCCTCAGCGGAAAAGGCCCGGACAAAGAAAAGCCCCGGCCGAGGAGCATCGGCCGGGGCGGGTCGCCAGGAGTGCGCGCCCTTAGAAGTGGAAGTTGGTGGACAGCAGCACGGTGCGGCCGGCCGCCTGCGACGCGTAGTGCGCGGCATAGGCCTTGTCGAAGTACTGCTTGTCGAAGACGTTCTGCACGTTGAGCTGGAAGTCGAGGTTCTTGCTCAGCTTGTAGGAAGCCATCGCGTCGTAGCGCCAGTAGTCCGGGACATACATGGTGTTGGCCACATCGCCGTACACCTTGTCGACGTAGAAGGTGCCGCCGCCGATGGTGGCGTTGGGCAGGACGTCGTAGGTGGTCCACAGGCTGAAGCTGTTTTCCGGGGTGTTGGGCATCTTGTTGCCGTCGTTGGACGGCGCGGTGGTGTTCACCGTGCCG
The DNA here is from genome assembly GCF_029840045.1 of Pseudomonas sp. GD03903. NCBI lineage: Bacteria > Pseudomonadati > Pseudomonadota > Gammaproteobacteria > Pseudomonadales > Pseudomonadaceae > Pseudomonas > Pseudomonas sp. GD03903. The sequence goes on from NZ_JAOCBT010000010.1 coordinate 156,133, forward strand.
GTACGACCCGCCTTGCCGGCCTTGACCAGCTCGCTGTCGAGGTAGCTGTAGCCGGCGAAGACTTTCCACTTGTCGGTGATCTTGCCGCTGGCGGACAGCTCGATGCCGTCGACGCGGGACTGGCCGGCGTTGTCGTAGGTCTGGTTGGCGACCAGTACGCGGGCGTTGTCCTTGTCGGTGCGGAAGATCGCTGCGGTCAGCTCCAGGCGCTCATCGAGGAAGTTCCACTTGGTGCCGATTTCGTAGTTGGTGGTTTCTTCCGGCTCCAGGTTGTTCTTCACCGCGAAGGTGTCCACGGCGTTGCCGGTGTCACCGTTGTCCAGCATCGAGCCCGGCGGGGTCGCGGAGGTGGCATAGGAGGCGTAGATGCTGCCGTTGGGCGCCGGCTTGTAGACCACGCCAGCCTGCCAGTTCCAGAAGCTGGAGCTGTCTTCGAACTTGGTGGTCGGCGACACGCCATGGTTCTTCGCGGTGGTCTCGAAGCTGTCGAAGCGCGCGCCGACGTTGACCTGCCACTGCTCGTTGAGGTCGATGGTATCGAAGCCGTAGATCGCCTTGGTGGTGGCCACGGTGTTCAGCGGCTTGTAGTTGCGGACGATGCTGCCGTTCCACGGGTCGTGCGGGTTCGGGTTTTCCAGGCTGGTGCAGTTGTAGCCGCTGGGCGCGCCGACGATGGCCGGGCGGCACTTGTTGGCGCCAGCGCTGGAACCGGTGTTGGTGTTCACCGTATAGCCGTCGCGCTTGCTGTCCTCGCGGGTGAATTCCAGGCCGGTGGTGAAGCTATTCTTGAAGCCGGCCAGGTAGAACTCGCCGAACAGGTCGGTCTGGTTGGTCGCCGTGGTGGTGGTGCTGACGCGGTTGTTGTTGCGGCGCCAGACCGTGCCGTTGTTGATGTTGCCCTGGCTGTCGTCGGGCTGGGTCCAGATGTAGTCCTGGTGCGCGGTGCCGTAGCGCAGGGTGTTGCGCAGGCCCAGGGCATCGTTGAAGTCGTGCTCGAAGGTGATGGTGCTGGTGTCGATGCGGCTCTTCTGGAAGTCGCGGTCCTCCAGACCGTAGTAGTTGTCGCGGTCGACATTCACCGGCTTGTCGGGGTTGTGCTTGCTGCGGTCGGCGCTCTTGGCGTAGGGGATGCCGGAGTCCGGGGTGTCGTCGCTTTCCAGGTGGTAGTGGCTGACCGTGACGCGGGTCGGGCCGTTGAGGCCGAAGGTCAGCGACGGCGCGATACCCCAGCGGCTGGCGTCCACCGCCTGGCGACCGGCGACGTTCTGGTCGTGGGTCATCAGGTTGAGGCGGAAGGCGGCGTTGCCGTCGAGGAATTCCTGGTTGGTGTCGAGGGTGTAGCGGCGGGTCTGGTCGGAGCCGTAGGTGAAGCTACCGTCGGTGAAGTTGCCGGCCTTGGCCTGCTTGCTGATCAGGTTCAGGCTGCCACCGGCCGAGCCGCGGCCACCGAAGGCCGAGTTCGGGCCTTTACTGACTTCGATCTGTTCGAGGTTGAAGACTTCGCGGGACTGCGCGCCGGTGTCGCGCACGCCGTCGACGTAGGTGTCGCTCTGTGCGTCGAAACCACGGATGAACGGACGGTCACCCGTCGGGTTGCCACCCTCGCCGGCACCGAAGGTGATGCCCGGCACGGTACGCAGGGCGTCCTGCAGGGTCAGCGCGCCGGTGTCCTTGATCACCTGCTGCGGCACCACGGTTACCGAGCGCGGCGTATCCAGCAGCGGTGCGGTGTATTTCTTCGACGCGGACTTCTCGACGTTGTAGGTGGTCGGGTCCTGCTGCTGGGTGCCAACGACGGTGTCGGCGTCCAGGGACAGCACGTCCTGGCCGGACTTCTTCGACGAAGCTTCGGCGGCGTGGGCCAGATGGGTACCGGACATGGCGGTGATCGCCACGCCGACAGCGCTGACTAGAAGGCGCGGCTTGCTGCCGGCGAACTCGGTGGATTGACGCGACATCGAAACTCCCTCCCCAGGGGCTCATGAAGGCCGCGCAATCTATTGCAAATAAGAATTTGTATCAATTCACATTCATTACCATACGCAGATGATTTACAACTTTTACACTTTCTCCCTGTCGGAAGTAGGGGTATGGCGGTTGTACCGATCTGTTGCAAATCATTATCATTGGCAAATTATCGAACCTGATGGAACCGGCCCATGCTGCTGCACATTCCTGGCGTCTTCACCCGCGATGAGGTGGCGCGCATCCGCGCCGCCCTGGAGCAGGCCGAGTGGGCCGACGGCAAGGTCACCGCCGGCTACCAGTCGTCCCGCGCCAAGCACAACCTGCAACTGCCGCAGGACCATCCGCTGGCCCGCGAGATCGGCGAGGCCATGCTGCAGCGCCTGTGGAGCAACCCGCTGTTCCAGTCCGCCGCACTGCCGAGCAAGGTCTTCCCGCCGCTGTTCAACTGCTACACCGGCGGTGGTTCGTTCGACTTCCACATCGACAACGCCGTGCGAGACACCCAGGGCGGCCGCGAGCGCGTGCGCACCGACGTGTCCTCGACGCTGTTCTTCAGCGACCCCGATGACTACGACGGCGGCGAACTGGTGATCCAGGACACCTACGGCACCCAGCAGGTGAAGCTGCCGGCCGGCGACCTGGTGCTCTACCCCGCCACCAGCCTGCACAAGGTCAACCCGGTGACCCGCGGCGCGCGCATCGCCTCGTTCTTCTGGACCCAGAGCCTGGTGCGCGAAGACAGCCAGCGCGCCCTGCTGTTCCAGATGGACCAGTCGATCCAGGCGCTGACCCGCGATGTGCCGGAGCATCCGGCGCTGATCGAGCTGACCGGCACCTACCACAACCTGCTGCGCCGCTGGGTGGACGTCTGACCCGCCATGAGCTTTGTCCTGCGCCGCACTGAAGAAATCAACGCCGAAGACCTCACCGGTCAACTCGCCGACAACCCACGACAGGCTGCCCGGCTGATCCTTGCCGGCGCCCGCGATGGCGACCTCGAAGCCCAGGCACTGCTCGGCCAGATCCTCCTCGACGGCCACGGCATCGAGCAGGATGCCGGCCTCGCCCTGACCTGGTTCGGCATCGCCGCCGAGCGTGGCCACGCCATGGCGCGCAACATGCTCGGACGCTGCCTGGAGCACGGCTGGGGCTGCCCGCAGGATGAGGCCGCAGCCGCCCGTCACTACGCGATAGCGGCGCAGCGCAAGCTCGACTGGGCGATGTACAACCTGGCCAACCTGCTCTCCACCGGACGCGGCGTAGAGCGCGACGACGCCCGCGCGCTGGCGCTGTACCAGAGCGCAGCGGCGCTGGGCCATGCCAAGTCGATGAACCTGGTCGGGCGCTTCCACGAGGAAGGCCTGGTCGTGCCGCGCGACCTGGATGCTGCCCACCGGTGGTACCGTCGGTCGGCCGAAGCCGGTGATTTCCGCGGCCAGTTCAGCCACGCCTCGGTGCTTGCCGAGCGTGGCGACCTGCCAGCCGCGCGTATCTGGCTGGAACGCGCGCTGGAGGGCGGCAACCTCAACTTCCTCCGCGTGGCCCGCGAGCAGCTCGCCGCCTCCATGCCGCCCAGCCTGCGGGAGCTGACCCTGGCCTACTTCCAGCGCGCCGCCGAACTGGGCGATGAGTCGGACCTGCATCACCTTGCCAAACAGATGGGTGTCGCCTGACACCCTTTGACGTAATTTTCACGCCCGTCTTGCTAGCTTCGCCGGCTAACCTGGCTGCCGGAACGTTCGGCAGCCGCCTGGCAACGACGAGGCGCAAGTGTCGAACACATCATCTCCCGCAGCGCGCAAACGCGTGGACTGGGCCGCCCTGGGCTGGCTCCTGCTGTTCTTCTGGTACTTCTCCGGCGTTACCCAGGCGCTGATCCTGTTCAGCGGCACTACCGGCTTCGCCGGCTTCCGCGACGCGTTCTTCCTCAGCAGCCTGTGGCTCGCACCGCCGCTGCTGCTGCCGCGCTTCACCAAGGGCATCGCCGCGATCATCGGCCTGGTGCTCTGGGGCGCCTCGCTGGTGGGGCTGAGCTACTTCGGCATCTACAAGCAGGAGTTCTCGCAGAGCGTCATCTTCGTGATGTTCGAATCGAACACCGCCGAGGCCGGCGAGTATTTCAGCCAGTACTTCAGCCTCTGGCTGTGCCTGGCCCTGCTGGCCTACAGCGTGGTCGCCGTACTGCTGTGGAGGCGCATCCGCCCGGTCAGCATGCCGGCCTATGCCCGCGTACCGCTGGCCATCCTGTTGGTGGCGCTGAACCTGGTCTATCCGTTCTACAAGCAGATGGTCACCCAGGAGCGCACCTTCGCCCAGGCCGTGGAGAAGGTACAGTCGCGCATGGAGCCGGCGGTACCCTGGCAGTTGGTGGTCGGCTATGTCCAGTACCGCCAGCAGCTGGAAAACATGCAGAAGCTGCTGCAGCAGAACGCCTCCCTGCCGCCCCTGCAGGACCTCAAGGACAGCAGCGGCGACGCGCCGCGCACCCTGGTACTGGTGCTGGGCGAATCCACCACTCGCCAGCACATGCACCTGTACGGCTACGGCCGCGACACCACGCCGAACCTCGACGCCCTCGCCGCCAGCGGCCAGGGCCTGACGGTGTTCCAGAACGTGGTCGCACCGCGCCCCTATACCATCGAGGTGATGCAGCAGATCCTCACCTTCGGTGATGAGCAGAACCCGGACAAATTCCTCACTGATCCGTCGCTGATCAACCTGATGAAACAGGCAGGCTACAAGACCTTCTGGATCACCAACCAGCAGACGATGACCAAGCGCAACACCATGCTCACCACCTTCTCCCAGCAGACGGACGAGCAGGCGTACCTGAACAACCAGCGCAACCAGAACGCCAGCCAGTACGACGGCGTGGTGCTGGACCCGTTCGAGAAGGCCCTCAAGGACCCGGCGCAGAAGAAGTTCATCGTCGTCCACCTGCTGGGCACGCACATGGACTACCGCTATCGCTATCCGGACGAGTTCGCCTACTTCAAGGACCGCCAGGGCGCGCCCTCGGCACTCTCGGATGACCAGGTGGAGACCTACAACTTCTACGACAACGCGGTGCGCTACAACGACTTCGTGGTGTCGAGCCTGATCAAGCGCTACTCGGCCGCCAACGCCAATGGCTTCATGCTCTACCTCTCCGACCACGGCGAAGAGGTCTACAGCTCGGGCAACCATGATCGCCTGGGCCGCAACGAGATGGACCCGACCCGGCCGATGTACACCATTCCGTTCATGGTCTGGACCTCGCCGAGCTGGCAGGCGGAGCACCCCCGCGACCTGCAGGCGGTGGCCAACCGCTCCTACAGCAGCTCGCACCTGATCCACACCCTGTCGGACCTCGCCGGCCTGAGCTATGACCGTTTCGAGCCGGCCAAGAGCCTGGTGAACCAGCAGTTCGCCGCTGCGCCGCGCTGGATCGGCGACCCGTACAAGAAGGACGGCCTGCACGAGTTCGACAAGCTGCCGCTGGACAAGGCCGCACAACAGCAGGAAATCGCCACCGGCACCAAGGCGCCAGCCACCGCACAGGCACCGGTGAAGGCGCAGCCCAACGAGGGTTGAGTCTTTGCTGATGTCATGAAAAACGCCCCGCAACGCGGGGCGTTTTTCATTCTGCCTGGCATGATCACAGGGTCCTCTGTAGGAGCGAGCTTGCTCGCGAACCGCCCTCCGCAGCGGGATCAAGGTGTTCGCGAGCATGCTCACTCCTACAGGGGCATCGTGCTCCCTGGATGTCCTCGGCGGTCTTGAATCGATCGCGGACGCAGTCCGCTCCTACGAGATACTTCTGCGCTTGGGCCACCCCTCACCCTAGCCCTCTCCCAGGGGGAGAGGGGACCGTTCGGTGCAGGATGAAACGTCGGCAACAGCCGGCACGGAAGGCTCCCTCTCCCCTTGGGAGAGGGCTGGGGTGAGGGGGAAGACGCAGCGACGGACTATCCAGAGAAGACAGTTGCGCCTACGACTGAGCACCAACTCACCGCACACGCAATGAAAAAGCCCCGCATCGGCGGGGCTTTTTCAATCAAGCAGGGCTTACAGGTAGAACGCCTTCAGCGGCGGGAAGCCGTTGAATTCCACCGCGCTGTAGCTGGTGGTATAGGCACCGGTGGACAACCAGTACAGGCGGTCGCCAGCGGCCAGGTTCAGCGGCAGGCCGTACTTGTAGTGCTCGTACATGATGTCCGCGCTGTCGCAGGTCGGGCCGGCGATCACCACTTCTTCCAGCTCGCCCGCCTTCTCCACGTGGATCGGGAACTTGATGGACTCGTCCATGGTTTCGATCAGGCCGGAGAACTTGCCCACGTCGGTGAACACCCAGCGCTCCACCGCGGTACGCGACTTGCGCGCCACCAGCACGACTTCGCTGACCAGGATGCCGGCGTTGGCGATCAGCGAGCGGCCCGGCTCGAGGATGATTTCCGGCAGCTCATCGCCGAAGTCTTCCTTGAGGAAGCGGATGATCTCTTCGGCGTAGGTTTCCAGACTGTTGGTCTTGGCGATGTAGTTGGCCGGGAAGCCGCCGCCCATGTTGATCAGCTTCAGTTCGATGCCGTCTTCTTCCTTCAGGCGCTCGAAGATGACCTTGACCTTGGCGATGGCCGCGTCCCACACGCCGATGTCACGCTGCTGCGAGCCAACGTGGAAGGACACGCCGTAGGGCACCAGGCCCAGGTCGCGGGCCAGCACCAGCAGATCCATGGCCATGTCGGACTGGCAGCCGAACTTGCGCGACAGCGGCCAGTCGGCGGAAGTGGAGCCCTCGGTGAGGATGCGCACGTAGACCTTGGAGCCCGGCGCGGCCTTGGCGATGTTGCGCAGGTCGGCTTCGGAGTCGGTGGCGAACAGGCGCACGCCCTTCTCGTAGAAGTAGCGAATGTCGCGGGCTTTCTTGATGGTGTTGCCGTAGCTGATCTGCTCGGCGCGCACGCCGGTCTTCATCACCTTGTCCAGCTCATAGATGGAAGCGATGTCGAAGTTCGAGCCCTTGTCGCGCAGCAACTCGGTGATCTCGGTGGCGGGGTTGGCCTTCACCGCGTAGTAGATCTTGGCGAACGGGAAGCAGCCGGTCAGCTGGTCGTAGGCATCGGCGATGGTCTGCTTGTCGATGACGACGAAGGGGGTTTCCTGCTTGTCGGCGAATGCCTTCATGCGCTGGAAGGTTTCGGGGGCGAAGTAATCCTCGACCTTGATGGACATGGTTGGGACTCCAAATGGCAGAACAGGTTATTCGTAGGGGTGAAGCTGAACGTCGAATCCGTTTCCCCACTTTGGTTCGCCTACTTCCCAAGGCATGTCGCCGAGCATTACCGATACCGGGGCAAGGCACCGGCTATCTCTCGTCGTCAGTACTTGAGCCGGATGGATCGTTTCCAGCATGGACGTTCGGGCGCGAACTTTAGGACCTGAAGTTCATGAGTTCAACCCTGAATTGCCGCTTTTTTACATCCCTTTGTCGCACTGCCGGTTGACTGTTTTGGATACTCAACAAAATGCACGGAATACCGCACAGAACGGGGCTTTCGACGGGTTTCAGCATCATCGGCCTACTGAGTTAACGACCGGTGACAGAGGGGGGAGTTCAGCTGTTCGGGATGGGTGGTGCGGGAGAACGTTTACGAGTGGGATAAAGAAGCTTTTGTAGGAGCGAGCTTGCTCGCGAACCTGGCCCCGCAGCAGGGAATCGGGTTCGCGAGCAAGCTCGCTCCTACAGGTAGTCCCCTACGATGCCTGGGCGACTTCAGCTGGCGAGACGATGTTGGTCTTGCGCCCACGCGAGCGCCCCGAGCTCAGGTAATCGGCAATCGACTCCTGCGTCACCTCGCCAAGGAACTGCCCGTCCGCATCCAGCACCGGCAGCCACGAGCTGTTGAACTCGTACATGCGCGACAACAGGATGCGCAGGTGCTCGTCGTGGCTGGCGGTGACACGGAACTCGTTGAGGAAGTCGCTGCACACGCCATCCTTGCGGCGCATGTCCTTGCGCCGCACGTAGCCCAGGCCCTTGCCGTTGGCGTCGACTACCACCAGGTAGCGGCGGTCGTCCTCCTCCATCTTCTCCAGCGCCTCGGCGACCGTGGTCTGCGGGTTGGCGGTGACGATGCTGCTGTCCGCGGCATCCTCGGCGCGCACCAGCAGCAGGCGCTTGAGCGTGCTGTCCTGGCCGGTGAAGGCGCTGACGAACTCATCCGCCGGGTGCGCCAGTAGCGTGTCCGGATGATCGAACTGGAGCAGGCGGCCGCTCTTGAACACCGCCACCTTGTCGCCCAGCTTGATCGCCTCGTCTATGTCGTGGCTGACCATGATCACGGTCATGCCCAGCTTGCGCTGCAGCTCGAAGAACTCGTTCTGGATCGACTCGCGGTTGATCGGATCCACCGCACCGAACGGCTCGTCCATCAGCAGCAGTGGCGCATCCGCCGCCAACGCGCGGATCACCCCGATGCGCTGTTGCTGTCCACCGGACAGCTCGCGCGGATAGCGCGACAGGTACTGCTTGGGTTCGAGCTTGACCATGGCCATCAGCTCGCGCGCCTTGTCCTTGCACTTCTGCTTGTCCCAGCCGAGCAGGCGCGGCACGACCATGATGTTTTCCTCGATGGTCATGTTGGGGAACAGGCCGATCTGCTGGATCACGTAGCCGATGTGGCGGCGCAGGGTCACTTCGTCCAGCTCGCGGGTGTCCTGGCCGTCGATCAGCACACGCCCGGAGGTAGGCTGGATGATGCGGTTGATCATCTTCAGCGTGGTGGTCTTGCCACAGCCGGAGGGGCCGAGGAATACGCAGATCTCACCCTTCTCCACGGTCAGGCTGACCTTGTCCACGGCACGGAATTCCTTGCCGTCCTTGAGGGTGAAGGTCTTGGTCAGTTGGTCGAGTTCGATCATGTTCAGTCTCCTGTCTGCGGGCGCAGGCCCTTCGGGGTGAGCGCACGCTGCAGCCACTGCAGCAGCAGGTCGGCGGCGATGGCGAGGAGGCTCACCAGGACCGCGCCGACCACCAGCATGGGCATGTTGGATTGGCTGATGGAATTGAGGATGAGCACGCCCAGGCCGCCGGCGCCGATCACCGCGGCGATGGTCATCACGCCGATGTTCATCACCACGGCGGTACGCACGCCGGCGAGAATCACCGGCACGGCGATGGGGATGTCGACCATCCGCAGGCGCTGCCAGAAGGTCATGCCGATACCCTTGCCGGCTTCGCGGATACCGGGCTCGACGTTGGTCAGCGCCAGGTAGGTGTTGCGCAGGATCGGCAGCAGCGAATAGAGGAACACCGCGGTGATCGCCGGCAGCGGGCCGAGGCCCTGGCCGATCTTCGAGTAGAGCGGCAGCATCAGGCCGAACAGCGCGATGGAGGGGATGGTCAGCACCACGGTAGCGGCGCCCTGCAACGGCCCGGCGAGCCACTTGAAGCGCGTCATCAGCACGCCCAGCGGCACGCCGACGACAATCGCCAGGCCTACGGCAACGGACACCAGCATCAGGTGCTGCAGCGTCAGTTGGCCGACCTGCACCCAGTCGAGGCGGGAAATCACGGTCATGAAGTCCATGTCAGTTCTCCTCCCCGGCAGGCTGCTTCTGCGTGGTCTGCGCGTTGTCGCCGATCAGCTGGTGCTCGCGCAGGAACTGCTGCGCCACACGCTGCACCGGCTCCTGCTGGATATCGACCTGGGCGTTGAGCGCCTGCATGGTCTCGTCGTCGAGCAGCCTGGCGATGGGGTCGAACAGCGTCTTCAGCTCGGGATGCTTCTGCAGCAGGTCGGCACGCATCACCGGCGCGGCGTTGTAGAACGGGAAGAACTGCTTGTCGTCTTCCAGCACGCGCAGCTTGAAGTCCTTCAGGCGGCCATCGGTGGTGTAGACGAGGCCGACGAACACCTGGCGGTTCTTCAGCGCGGTGTACACCAGCCCGGCATCCATCTGCCGCACGTCGTCGCGGGTGAAGTGGAAGCCGTACAGCTCGCTCATCGGCGCAAGGCCATCCGGGCGGCCGGCAAACTCCGGGTCCATGGCGAACAGGTGGGTCTGCTTGTCGCCCTGCTCTTTCATTACCCGGGCGAGGTCACTGAGGGTACGCACCCCAAGCTGTTCGGCCTGCTCCTCGGGCATCGCCAGCGCATAGGTGTTGTTGAACGGCGCAGGCGTGGGCCAGACCAGGCCCTTCTTACCGTCCAGTTCGCGGACCCTGGCCAGCGACTGCTTGGCGTCGAGCTTGTCCTTGACCTTGTTGTAGACGATCAGCGATGAGCCGGTGTACTCCCAGACCAGGTCCAGCTGGCCGCTCTGCTGCGCGCTGCGCGCCAGGGTGCTGCCCAGGCCATTGGTGACCTTCACCTCGTAGCCCTTGCTCTGCAGGTACTGCGCGGTGATGGCGGTGAGCAGGCGCTGCTCGGTGAACGGCTTGCCGCCGATGCGGATCACATCGGCCGCCTGCGCGAGACCGGTTGAAGCGGCGAGCACGAGGCCCAGCGCACCGAGCAGACGTCGTGTCATGCGGGCTCCTTTCAGATAGGCCATGGTCATTTCGCCAACCCCCGCTCCAGGAAGCCGCGGCTGAACAGCACCACCAAGCCGTCGAGTGCCAGCGCCAGCAGCGCAGTGCACACGGCGCCGAGCAGCAGCTTGGACTGGTCGTCCAGGGCGATGCCGGGGAAGATCAGGCTGCCCAGGCTGTTGGCGCCGATCAGGAAGGCCAGCGGCGCGGAGCCGACATTCAGCGCCAGGGCGATGCGCACGCCGCCCATGATCAACGGCACCGCATTGGGCAACTCGACCCGCAGCAGCACCTGCCGCGGCGTCATGCCGATGCCGGTGGCCGCTTCCTTGAGCGACGCCGGCACGGCGCGCAGGCCCTCGTAGGTATTGCGCACGATGGGCAGCAGCGAAGCGAGGAACAGCGCGAGGATCGCCGGGCCGTTGCCGATCCCGACTATCGCCAGGGCGATGGCCAGTACGGCCAGTGGCGGGATGGTGTTACCGACGTTGAATACCTGCATCAGGCGCTCGGCCTGTCCTTGCAGCGCGGGCCGGCTGAGCAGCATGCCGGCGGGGATGCCGACCACGATGGCGGCAAACATGGACGCGAACACCAGGATCAGGTGCGCCTGCAGGTAGAACAGCAGGTCTTCGCGGTACTGCCACAGAGTGGCGGGGGTGATCCAGTGGATCAGCAAAGCCAGCACAACGACTGCGAAGCAGACGCCGAACAGGGCCTTGCCCGTGGTGGACTTCACCATGGTTGGGGGACTCCCTTCGGGTGCGCGGCGACTGGCATCGCCGCGCTCAAGTGACGCTCGATCCCGTCCTGAGACTTACCTGGGACCTCGATTAAACGCGACGAGAATCAAGTACTTGCGAAAGCGCCTGCGGATTGTCGTCGCGAAGGGGTGGACCTTCGTGCGTGCCGTTACGTTCAATAAAATTGCCATCCTTGTGCCATCGCGCGGCCGCGCATTCGGCTTCAGCCCCCATGGTCCGGGGGCTGTGGCGGACAAACTTTTTTTCGAAAAAAGTCGCGATCAGGCTGAACCATCACCCTGCGCCACTTGCCCAACGGCGGATGCGCCCGGCGAAAACGCACGCAGATTCGCTCAGCGGTTATCATCGGGATCCTTTCGCGTGCCCCCGACCCATGGATAGGTCACTCGGGGCCGGCGTTCTTGCCTACCACGGAGATTCATCGCCATGCTTGATCTGGCTGCGGCGTTCATCGCGCTGACCACCCTGCTCACCTACGTCAACTACCGCTTCATCCGCCTGCCGCCAACCATCGGCGTCATGGCCACCGCGCTGATCTTTTCCTTCATCGCCCAGGGCATGTCGCTGATCGGCTACCCGGTGCTCGAGGTCGAGATGCAGCAGATCATCAGCCGCATCGACTTCTCCGATGTGCTGATGACCTGGTTCCTCCCCGCGCTGCTGTTCGCCGGCGCCCTGCACGTGAACCTCGCCGACCTGCGCAACTACAAGTGGCCGATTGGCCTGCTGGCAACCTTCGGCGTGCTGATCGCCACCACGGTGATCGGCTACCTGGCCTACTACACCTTCGCCCTCTTCGGCTGGCACGTGGATTTCATCTACTGCCTGCTGTTCGGCGCGCTGATCTCGCCCACCGACCCCATCGCGGTGCTCGGCATCCTCAGGTCCGCCGGCGCGCCCAAGCCGCTGGCCACCACCATCGTCGGCGAGTCGCTGTTCAACGACGGCACTGCCGTGGTGGTGTTCACCATCCTGCTGGGCATCCTGCTGGCCGGCGAAACGCCCACTGCCGCAAGCATCGCCTGGCTGTTCGTGCAGGAAGCCATCGGCGGCATCCTGTTCGGCGCGGCGCTGGGCTACGGGGTGTTCCTGATGATGCGCGGCATCGACCAGTACCAGGTGGAAGTCATGCTCACCCTGGCCCTGGTGATCGGCGGCGCGGCGCTGGCCGCGCGGCTGCACGTATCGGCACCGATCGCCATGGTGGTGGCCGGCCTGATCATCGGCAACCAGGCGCGGCAGTACGCGATGTCCGACGAAACGCGGCGCTACATCGACAAGTTCTGGGAGCTGATCGACGAGATCCTCAACGCCCTGCTGTTCGCCCTGATCGGCCTGGAACTGCTCCTGCTGCCATTCAACTGGCTGCACGTGGTCGCCGCCTTCGTCCTCGGCGGCGCGGTACTGATCTCGCGCCTGCTCACCGTGGCCCCGGCCATCGTCGTGCTGCGGCAGACCGACAATGGTCGCCGCCAGGTGCCCGCCGGGACCATCCGCATCCTCGTCTGGGGTGGCCTGCGCGGCGGCGTCTCGGTAGCCCTGGCGCTGTCCCTGCCGCTGGGCGAGCAACGCGACCTGATCCTCAGCCTGACCTACGTGGTGGTACTGGTGTCGATCCTGCTCCAGGGCCTGTCCATCGGCCCGCTGGTACGGCGCATCTACAAGGGCGCCGAGCCCGCCGCCGACAACCAGCACTGAAGGCTTGGAGCCTTGCGTCGCCGGGTCTGCCGGCGGCGCCTCGATTCAGGCTATAATCCCGCGCTTTTCGGGCCGCTTGCCGCCCGTCTTCACCGAATCGACCAGGCACCCATCCATGAGCATCCAAGCCGCCGAAGTCGCGAAGCGCCGCACGTTCGCGATCATTTCCCACCCCGACGCCGGTAAGACCACCATTACCGAGAAGCTCCTGCTGATGGGCAAGGCGATTGCCGTCGCCGGTACCGTGAAGTCGCGCAAGTCCGACCGCCACGCCACCTCCGACTGGATGGAGATGGAGAAGCAGCGCGGCATCTCCATCACCACCTCGGTGATGCAGTTCCCCTACCGCGAGCACATGATCAACCTGCTCGATACCCCCGGCCACGAAGACTTCTCCGAAGACACCTACCGCACCCTGACCGCGGTGGACTCGGCGCTGATGGTCCTCGACGGCGGCAAGGGTGTCGAACCGCGCACCATCGCCCTGATGGAAGTCTGCCGGCTGCGCGACACGCCCATCGTCAGCTTCATCAACAAACTCGACCGCGACATCCGCGACCCCATCGAGCTGCTCGACGAGATCGAAGCGGTGCTGAAGATCAAGGCCGCGCCGATCACCTGGCCGATCGGCTGCTACAAGGACTTCAAGGGCGTGTACCACCTCGCCCAGGACAAGATCATCGTCTACGTGCCGGGCCACGGCCACGAGCGCATCGAGACCAGGGTCATCGACAAGCTCGACTCGGACGAAGCCCGCGCGCACCTGGGCGACCTCTACGACAACTTCCTCGAAGAGCTGGAACTGGTGCAGGGTGCCTGCCACGAGTTCGACAAGGACGCCTTCCTCAAGGGCGAAATGACCCCGGTGTTCTTCGGTACCGCGCTGGGCAACTTCGGTGTCGACCAGGTTCTGGACTGCATCGTCGACTGGGCCCCGCAACCGCTGGAGCGTGGCGCCCACGAGCGCACCGTGGCGCCGACCGAGGAGAAGTTCTCCGGCTTCGTGTTCAAGATCCAGGCGAACATGGACCCGAAACACCGCGACCGCATCGCCTTCATGCGCATCTGCTCGGGCAAGTACGAGAAGGGCATGAAGATGCGCCACGTGCGCCTGGGCAAGGACGTGAAGATCGCTGACGCGCTGACCTTCTTCTCCAGCGAGCGTGAGCAGCTGGAAGAAGCCTTCGCCGGCGACATCATCGGCCTGCACAACCACGGCACCATCCAGATCGGCGACACCTTCACCGAAGGCGAGGCGCTGGGCTTCACCGGCATCCCGCACTTCGCCCCGGAACTGTTCCGCCGCGTACGCCTGAAGGACCCGCTGAAATCCAAGCAGCTGCGCCAGGGCCTGCAGGAACTGGCCGAGGAAGGTGCCACTCAGGTGTTCTTCCCCGAGCGCAACAACGACATCATCCTCGGCGCCGTCGGTGTGCTGCAGTTCGACGTCGTCGCCAGCCGCCTGAAGGAGGAATACAAGGTCGAGTGCGCCTACGAGCAGATCAACGTCTGGTCCGCGCGCTGGATCGAGTGCAAGGACGAGAAGAAGCTCAAGGAGTTCAAGGACAAGGCCTTCGAGAACCTCTCCGTGGACGGCGGCGGCCACCTAACCTACCTGGCCCCGACCCGCGTCAACCTGAGCCTGATGGAAGAGCGCTGGCCGGACGTCACCTTCCGCGCCACCCGCGAACACCACTGAGTTCGCCGCTCACGAAAACGCCCGCCTTGCGCGGGCGTTTTTGTTTTTGCCGTTTGTTTTCTGTAGGAGCGAGCTTGCTCGCGAACCCAGGACCCGCAGCGGGGTTCGTTCGCGAGCAAGCTCGCTCCTACGAAGAGCAGCCCTTACGGGTCGAGCGCCCCGGAGCTCCAGGTGCTGGACGGCGCGGTACCGGTGAACTTGCCCGCGATGGCGCCCAGGGGAATCAGGCGGTCACGGTAACGGGTGGCGAACAGTCCGCTCTGCGGCGCCCGCAGGATATGTTCGCTACTGGCATCGCCGGGGCGCGAAATGATGCGCGCGAAGCGCTCGCCCGCCTCGATGAACTCGCCCAGTTCACGCTCGAAAACCAGCACCCCAGCGGCCGGTGCAAACACCGTTTCCATGAAGCCCATAGGCGTCGCGACGCCCTTCCATTCCGGCAACGGACCTGCATCGCCCAGCACACCGCGCGCGCCGAGGAAACGGTAGATTCCCTCGGCATCCTGCCGCGCCAGCGCGTCGCTGACGTCGCCCTGGCCACGCAGTTCGACGGTTGCAACCAGCCGCCCCGCGAAGCGCTGTTCAGCCAGCCAGGGTGCGATCACTACCTCTTCGAAAGCACCGTCGCCATCGCCTTCCCAGATGATCGCCAGCTCCGCGCGCAACGCCGCAGCGAGGTCGTGCGCGGCGGGCCAGAAGCACTCGTGGACATACACATACTGCAGCGCCTCGTCGTCGGTGTGCAGGTCGAGCACGATGTCCGCCGGCGCGGCCAGTTCGGCCAGGCGCTTCTGCCACAGCGTGAGGTTGTCCAGGGTCCCGCTGGCCGCTGCCGAGGCGATGAAGCCGCGGTTGAAATTGCGCGAGGTCGCGTCATGGTTGCGACCGAGAATTCGCCCCTGGCGGAACTGCCCGATGCCGATGGGATTGGCTTGCGGCACGACCGTCACGCTGCCGTTGAGCACACCGCGCTCGGCCGCCTCGCGCAGGCGCGGCAACAGTTCGTGAAGCACCAGCATCCCGGCGATCTCATCGGCGTGCACGCCGGCCTGCAGGTGCACCCTGGGGCCCGGCCTGCTGCCATCGATACGCCACGCCAGAACGCGCAACTCCGCGCCCGAGTCCCCTGCCACGCTGAAGGACACATCCTCGATCATCAAGCCCTCTCCTCTGTCCGAATCGCCCATGGAAATCTTCGGCGGCGCCTCCTAGTATCGGAACCACTTGCCGATTTCAGCGACGCCGCAAAAGGACGCCAGCCCTTGGATATCCCCCGCCAGAAAGCCCAGCGCGTCACACCCGAGGAACGCCGCGACCATCTCGTCCGCGCCTGCCTCAAGTGCCTGGTCGCCGATGGCCACGCGGGCATCTCGGTGCGCCGCATCGCCAGGGAAGCCGGGGTCGCCGTGGGTCTGGTCAATCACCACTTCGGCAGCATCGATGCGCTGGTCGCCCAGGCTTATGAAACCCTCGCCAGCGAGGTTACCCAGGCGCTCTACCAGCAGGTCGACGCCGTCGGTGGCGACCCCGCTGCGCGCATGGAAGCCTTCCTCACCGGCTCCTTCTCACCGCAAGTGCTGGACCCCAACCTGCTCAGCCCCTGGGTGGTGTTCTGGAGCCTGATCCGCCACTCGCCGCCAGTGAACGAGGCGCACGAGCGCGGCTATCAGAGCTACCTTGCCATCCTCGAAACACTCATCAGCGAGCTCGCCCACGCCGAAAACTTCAGCGTGGCGCGCCCGCGCCTGGCCGCCATCGGCCTTTCTGCCATGCTCGACGGATTGTGGCTGGAGTGGTGCCTGAACCCGACCAACTTCAGCGCCGCCGATGGCCTCGAACTCAGCCGCTGCTGGGTAGAGGGCCTGCGTCGCGGCGCCTATGCCTGACGATCTGCTGCGCGTCGGCTGGATGTCGCTGGGCGCCGCCCTCGGATACTCATTTACTGGCGCAGACTCCGCTCTTCGAGCGCTGCCCGCCTGATCCAGCGCTAGCTCGCAAGATCGTCAGGCGAGCCGTGAATGCTCAAACCGCCGTTCTTGCACGACGCTTGCCCAACCAGGAGCGCTGCGCCGGCTTCTGGGTTTCGCGGCGGACCGGCGTGGTGCGCTCCAGCACGGCAAACAACGCCTCGATGATGAACGTCAGGCAGACGTAGATCGCCGCCACCAGCAGCAGCGGCTCATACACCTGGAAGGTTTGCGCGCGCACCACGTTGGCCGCGCCGAGCAGGTCGACCACGGCGATGGTGGACGCCAGCGCGGTGGACTTGAGCAGCATCACGCTCTCCCCCGCCAGCGTCGGCAGCAGCAGGCGGATCGCCCGTGGCAGCCAGACGCGATAGAGCACCAGCGAGCGGTTCATGCCAAACGCCGAAGCGGCCTCCAGCTCGCCGCGCGGCACCGCCTTCAGGCCGCCGCGCACCACCTCACCGACGTAGGCGCCGACCGAGAGGATCAGCGCGATCACGATGTACCAGAAGCCGTCGCGCAGGTAGGGCCAGAGGAAACTGCCGCGGATCAGCGGGAACTGCGCGAACAGGCTGCCCAGGCCGTAGTAGAAGATGTAGATCTGCACCAGCAGCGGCGTGCCACGGATCACGCTGGTGTAGGCCAGCGCTAGGCGCGAGACCAGGAAGTTGCGCGACATCCGCGCCAGCGCCACGACCAGCGCCAGGGCGAAGCCGAGAATGGCGGAGATCAGCAGGATCACCAGGGTGGTGCCCAGGCCCTTGAGCAGCAGGGCACCGTAGACGAATAGCCAGTGTTCGTTCATCGCCGCGCCTCGCTCAGACCGCCGGAATCCAGCGACGGAAACGTCGCTCCAGGTAGCCCGCGAACAGGTTGGAAAGCACAGTGAGCACGTAGTACAGCGCCGCCGCGGTTAGGTAGAAGGTCAGGTAATGGCGGGTCGAGCCGGCGGCCTGCTTGGCCGTGTAGAGCAGCTCGTTGGTGCCCACCACGCTGATCAGCGCACTGTCCTTGATCAGGTTGACCCACAGGTTGGCCATGCCGGCCAGCGCGTTGGGCGCCATCATCGGCAGGGTCACCCGGCGGAACAGGCCGAAGCCGTGCATGCCATAGGCGCGCGCCGCTTCGATCTGGCCGAATGGAATCGACTGGATGGCGCCACGGAAGATTTCCGAGGCGTAGGCGCCCTGCACCAGGCCGAGCACGACGATGGCCACCATCATGCCGTTGAGTTTCACCTGGCCGTAGCCGAGCCACTCGAAGAACTGGTTCAGGCCCATGGAGCCGACGTAGAACAGCAGCAGGATCAGCAGCAGCTCCGGCACCGCCCGGCACAGTGTGGTGTAGCCGCGCGCGAGTATCGCCAGCGGGCGCGGGCCGCCGATCTTGGCGCTGGCCGCGGCCAGGCCGATGAGCAGGCCGACCAGGAAGGCGCCGACGGAAATCTGCAGGGTGACCAGCAACCCCTTGAGCAGGGCCGGGCCCCAGCCGCTGGGACCAAAGCCGATCAGGTCGAAGATGCTTTGCATGGCCGTCTCCAAGGGGGGAGGCTCAGGTTCGTGCCCGCGCGCCGGATCGGTGCGCGGGCGCGGAAGCGGCTCGCGCCGCGGTCACTGCTTGGGCGCGACGCTCATGCCGAAGTACTTGTCCGACAGCGCCTTGTAGTCGTCGCTGGCGAGCAGTTTGCCGATGGCCTCGTCCATCTTCGACTTCAGCTCGGTATCGCCCTTGCGCATGCCCGCGCCCACGCCACGGCCGAACAGCGGGTCGTACTTCACCTCGCCCTTGTTGACGATGCCGGCGGCCTGGGCGTCCGGCGATTTGACGAAGGACGCCACGGCAATGCCATCGGCCATCATCAGGTCGATGCGCCCGGCCACCAGGTCGGCGTTCACCGAGTCCTGGGTGTCGTAGTAGCGCACGTCGGCGATCTTCTCGTAGTACTTCTTCAGGTAGTTGGAGCTGACCGTGGAAATCTGCACGCCGATGGCCTTGCCCTTCAGGCCCTCGGGGCTGACCTGCACGTCCACCGCCTGGGGCGCTGCGACGGCCACCGGGGTGTCGTAGTAGGGACGGCTGAAGGCGATCTGCTTCTCACGCTCCTCGGTGATCGACAGCGAGTTGAAGATCACGTCGATCTTCTTCGCCAGCAGCGCCGGGATGATGCCGTCCCAGGCCACTTCGTCGATCTCGCAGGTGGCCTTCATCTCGGCGCAGACCTTGTGGATCAGGTCCGGCTCGAAGCCGACCCAGCTGCCATCGGGCTGCTTCTGCGAGAACGGCGGATAGGGTTCGGCGGCCAGGGCGAAGCGGATCGTCTCGGCCTGGGCGCTCGCCACGCCGGCCACCAGCATCGCCGCACCCACCATCAGATTGCACAGACCTTTCTTGTTCATCGTGATCCCCTGCATTGTTGTACTTAGTGTTGGGTCACGCTCATCGATGCGCCGACAGCGCGGCATCGGTCAGCGATTCTGGTGCGCGTTGACGAACTGCCGGCAGCGCTCGCTGCCCGGGCGCGAGAAGACTTCCTCGGGCGTGCCCTGCTCCTCGATCAGGCCCTTGTGCAGGAACGCCACATGGCTCGACACGTCGCGGGCGAAGGCCATCTCGTGGGTGACCAGGATCATGGTGCGCCCCTCCTCGGCCAGCGAGCGGATCACCCGCAGCACTTCACCCACCAGCTCCGGGTCCAGCGCCGAGGTCGGTTCGTCGAACAGCATCACTTTCGGCCGCACGGCCAGCGCGCGGGCGATGGCCACGCGCTGCTGCTGGCCGCCGGAAAGGAAGGCCGGGTATTCGTGGCGCTTCTCCGCCAGGCCAACACGTTCCAGCAACGCCTCGGCACGCTCGCGGGCCTCGGCCTTGCTCTCGTGGAGGACGAAGGTCGGTGCTTCGATCAGATTCTCCAGCACGGTGCGGTGCGGCCACAGGTTGAAGCTCTGGAACACCATGCCCAGTTGCGAGCGGATGCGCGTGAGCTGCTTCTGATCGGCCACCTGCGGCTCGCCGTGGCGGTTCTGTGTCAGGCTGATGGTCTCGCCGTTGACGGTGACCGAGCCCTGGTTGGGAATCTCCAGCATGTTGATGCAGCGCAGCAGGGTGCTCTTGCCCGAGCCGCTGGCGCCGATCAGCGAGATCACCTCGCCTTCGCGGGCCGACAGCGATACGCCCTTGAGCACCTCGAAGTCGCCGAAGCGCTTGTGGATATCGCGCACTTCGATCACCGGCTTCGCCGTTGACGGACCTGCTTTCTGTAGGAGCGAGCTTGCTCGCGAACCAGCCACATCCGCAGAAGCATCAGGAGCGTTCGCGAGCAATAACGATGGCGTCCCCCTCGCTCCTACAGTTGATTCGGCACGTGCGGGAAGGGATTCGACGAAGCGGATGATCCGCGCACAGGCCTCAGCCATGCTCTCGTCGCTCAAGCCGAAGGACAGCCGCACGAAGCCCTCCGCCTGCGGACCGAAGGCCGCCGCGTCGAGCACCGAAACGCCCGTGGCGTGGAACAGCTGCCAGGAGAAATCCAGCGAGCTGAGGCCGGTGTCGCGCACGTCGACCATGACGAACATCCCGGCCTCGGGCGACAGCACCTTCAGCCGCGGGCAATCGCTCAACGCGGCGACTACCAGGTCGCGGCGGCGGCGGTAGATCTCGCGCATCGCCGATACCACCTCGTCGTGGCGCTGCACTGCCACCAGCGCGGCCTCCTGCACGAAGCCCGGCAGGCCGTAGAACATGTTCAGCGCGAGGTTTTCCAGGTGCCCGACCAGGACCTCGTTGGCGACTATCCAGCCGGCGCGCCAGCCAGTCATGGCGTGGGACTTCGACAGGCTGCCGATGCTCAGGGTGCGCTCGGCCATGCCGGGTAGCGCGGCGAAGCTCTGGTGCTCGCGTTCGAAGGTCAACCCTTCGTAGACCTCGTCCACCACCACCCAGAGGTCGTGAGCCTCGGCCAGTTCGGCGATCGCCAGCAGCTCGTTGCGGTCCAGCACGACGCCGGTGGGGTTGCTCGGGTTGGCGAGGAAGATCGCCTTGGTGCGCGGCGTGATCGCTGTGGCGATATCCGCAGCCAGCGGGCGGAAGCCGTTTTCCGGGCGGGTCGGCACCCCCACCAGCACGGCACCGGTGGACTTCAGCGTGGCCTCGTAGGTGACGTAGACCGGATCGAAGGTGATGACCTCGTCGCCCGCTTCCAGCAGGCACATCGCGGCGGCGAACAGGCCGTTCTGCGCGCCGGCGACCACGATGATGTTCTCGGCGGCCACTGTTTGGCCGAATCGCCGTCCATGTAGTTCGGCAATCGCCTGGCGAAGTGCCGGGCGGCCAGCTACATCACTGTAATGGGTGTCGCCGTCGCGCAAGGCGGAAACGGCGGCATCGGTGATGAAGTCCGGGGTAGCGAAATCGGGGTCGCCGACGCTGAGCACTATCACGTCGCGGCCGGCTCGCTGGGCAGCGATGGCGGCGTAATGAATGTCCCAGGCGGCTACGCCGGGTCCGACCATCCTGTCCACAAGCGACGAATAACGCATGCAAGGGCCTCATCCGAATGACGGAATGTCCTGCGGGAGGGTCCGCAGGAGCGTTGGGCCACCATAGCCAAGGATGAACGAGTGTTCAACAGCGTTTTCCGACATCAGATATGTCGTTTTCAGACCGTTCACTCCCCTCCCTTCCAATCTTCGGGTGCTGCTTATCGCAAGTTCGACCGACGAACGGAATAACGACATCCACTTAACGGCTTCTTAACGATCTCCCCCGTAGCGTTCTCTCACCCCCTGACAGAGCCGTCGCGGCCTTTGGAACACCACATGGAAACGCCCTTCCTCCCCTTCTCGCGCCCCAGCATCGGCGAAGAAGAGATCCAGGCAGTCAACGAAGTCCTGCGCTCGGGCTGGATCACCACCGGGCCGAAGAACCAGGAACTGGAACAACGCTTCGCCGACTCCATCGGCTGCCGCCATGCCGTGGCACTCTCCTCGGCCACCGGCGGCATGCACCTGGCCCTGCTGGCCCTGGGCATCGGCCCGGGCGATGAGGTGATCACCCCGTCGCAGACCTGGGTGTCCACTGCCAACATGATCTGCCTGCTGGGCGCCACCCCCGTCTTCGTCGATGTCGACCGCGACACCCTGATGACCGACGCCGCACGCATCGAAGCGGCGATCACCCCGCGCACCCGCGCCATCATCCCGGTGCACTACGCCGGCGCGGCCTGCGACATGGACCCGATCAACGAATTGGCCCTGCGCCACGCGATTCCGGTGATCGAGGATGCTGCCCATGCCGCCGGCACCTTCTACCGTGGCCGGCCGGTGGGTCAGCGCGGCACCGCGATCTTCTCCTTCCACGCGATCAAGAACCTGACCTGCGCCGAGGGCGCCATGTTCGTCACCGACGACGAGGCCCTGGCCAACCGCGTGCGCACCCTGAAGTTCCACGGCCTGGGCGTCGACGCCTACGACCGCCTGACCCACGGCCGCAAGCCGCAGGCGCAGGTGGTGGAGCCGGGCTTCAAGTACAACCTCACCGACATCAACGCCGCCATCGCCCTGGTGCAACTGCCCAGGCTCGAAGCGATCAACGCCCGCCGCGCCGAACTGGCCGCCGGCTACGCCGAGCGCCTGGCGCACCTGCCCGTGCAACCGCTGGCGCTGCCGGACTACCCGCAGCAGCACGCCTGGCACCTGTATGTCCTGCGCATCGACCAGGAGCGCTGCGGCATCGACCGCGACGCCTTCATGCAGGGCCTGCAGCAGCGCGGCATCGGCAGCGGCATCCACTTCATCGGCAGTCACCTGCACAGCTACTACCGCCAGCGCTACCCGCACGTGCAGTTGCCCAACACCGAATGGAACTCCTCGCGGATCGTCTCCATTCCGCTGTTCCCCGACATGACCCAAGCCGACCAGGACCGCGTGGTCGACGCCATCGAAACCCTGCTCCGGTAACGCCACCGTGAAAGCCTATCCGATCAACCGTGTGTCCATCGTCATCCCGGTGTACAACGAAGAGGCCAGCCTGCCCGAGCTGCTGCGCCGCACCACTGCCGCCTGCGAACAGCTGGGCCGCGACTACGAGATCGTGCTGATCGACGACGGCAGTCGCGACAGCTCCGCCGATCTGCTCCAGGAAGCCGCCGAGGCTCCCGGCAGCCATGTGGTGGCGGTGATCCTCAACCGCAATTACGGCCAGCACGCGGCGATCATGGCCGGCTTCGAGCAGTGCCAGGGCGACCTGGTGATCACCCTCGACGCCGACCTGCAGAACCCGCCGGAAGAAATCCCGCGCCTGGTCGCAGAAGCCGCCAAGGGCTACGACGTGGTCGGCAGCGTGCGCCAGCAACGCCAGGACTCCGCCCTGCGCCGCTGGCCGTCGAAGCTGATCAACCTCGCCGTGCAGCGCTCCACCGGCGTGGCAATGAACGACTACGGCTGCATGCTGCGCGCCTACCGCGCGAGCATCGTCAAGGCGATGCTCGCCTGCCGCGAACGCAGCACCTTCATCCCGATCCTGGCCAACAGCTTCGCCCGCCAGACCAGCGAAATCCACGTCGCCCACGCCGAGCGCGAGCACGGCGAATCGAAGTACGACTTCCTGCGCCTGATCAACCTGATGTTCGACCTGGTCACCTGCATGACCACCTCGCCGCTGCGCCTGCTGTCCTTCGTCGGCGGCGGCATGGCGGTGGCCGGCTTCGCCTTCGCCCTGCTGCTGCTGGTGCTGCGCCTGCTGTTCGGCGCCGCCTGGGCCGGCCACGGTGTGTTCGTGCTGTTCGCCGTGCTGTTCATGTTCACCGGCGTGCAGCTGGTCGGCATGGGCCTGCTCGGCGAGTACCTGGGCCGCATGTACAACGACGTGCGGGCACGCCCGCGCTTCTTCATCGAACGCATCGTCCGCGCCGACGCGCCGCGTGCCCAGATGTCCACTTCCTCCCCTTCTTTCGAGTCCATCCAGCCATGACCCAGCAGACCATCGTCTTCGCCTATCACGACTTCGGCTGCGCCGGCATCGAGGCGCTGCTCGCCGCCGGTTACCAGATCGACGCCGTCTTCACCCACGCCGACGATCCCAAGGAGAATCGCTTCTACGGATCGGTGGCCCAGCTCTGCGCACGCCTGGGCATCCCGGTACATGCCCCGGAAGACGTCAACCACCCGCTGTGGATCGCGCGCATCCGCGAACTGCAACCGCAATACATCTTCTCCTTCTACTATCGCCACCTGCTCAGCGAAGAGCTGCTGGCCTGCGCCAGCAAGGGCGCCTACAACCTGCATGGTTCGCTGCTGCCGCGCTACCGCGGCCGCGCCCCGGCCAACTGGGTGCTGGTCAACGGCGAGAGCGAGACCGGCGTGACCCTGCACCGCATGGTCAAGCGCGCCGACGCCGGCGGCATCCTCGCCCAGCAGAGCGTCGCCATCGGTCCGGATGACACCGCACTGGTGCTGCACGGCAAGCTGCGCGAAGCCACCCGCGAGCTGCTCGCCTCCGCGCTGCCGCGCCTGGCTCGCGGTGAGTTGCAGGAAGTCGCCCAGGACGAATCCCGCGCCAGCTACTTCGGTCGCCGCACCCCGGCGGACGGCCAGCTCGACTGGCAGCGCCCGGCTCGCGAACTGCACAACCTGGTACGCGCCGTGACCCAGCCCTACCCCGGCGCCTTCGCCCCGGTGGGCGATCGCAAGCTGATCGTCTGGAGCTCGCGCGTGGTCGCCGGCAACAACGGCAAGGCGCCCGGTTCGGTGCTGGCGGTCGATCCGCTGCGTATCGCCTGTGGCGAAGACTCGCTGGAAATCCTCTCCGGCCAGCAGGGCGACAGCGGCCTGTTCCTCGCCGGCCCGCAGCTGGCCCGCGAAATGGGCCTGGTGGATGGCTCGCGCCTGCACGGCGCGGCCGGCAAGCCCAAGCGCAAGACCCGCGTGCTGATCCTCGGGGTCAACGGTTTCATCGGCAACCACCTCTCCGAGCGGCTGTTGCGTGATGGCAACTACGAGGTCTACGGCCTGGACATCGGCTCCGACGCCATCGAGCGCCTGAAGGGCAACCCGGACTTCCACTTCGTCGAAGGCGACATCAGCATCCACACCGAGTGGATCGAGTACCACATCAAGAAGTGCGACGTGGTCCTGCCGCTGGTGGCCATCGCCACGCCCATCGAATACACCCGCAACCCGCTGCGCGTGTTCGAGCTGGACTTCGAGGAAAACCTCAAGCTGGTCCGCTACTGCGTGAAGTACAACAAGCGCGTGATCTTCCCGTCCACCTCCGAGGTGTACGGCATGTGCACCGACGCCAACTTCGACGAGGACAAGTCCAACCTGATCGTCGGCCCGATCAACAAGCAGCGCTGGATCTACTCGGTCTCCAAGCAGTTGCTCGACCGCGTCATCTGGGCTTACGGCCAGAAGGGCCTGAAGTTCACCCTGTTCCGTCCGTTCAACTGGATGGGCCCGCGCCTGGACCGCCTGGATTCGGCACGCATCGGCAGCTCCCGCGCCATCACCCAGCTGATCCTGCACCTGGTGGAAGGCACGCCGATCCGCCTGGTCGACGGCGGCGAGCAGAAGCGCTGCTTCACCGATGTCGACGACGGCATCGAGGCGCTGGCGCGGATCATCGACAACGAGGGCAGCCGCTGCGACGGGCAGATCGTCAACATCGGCAACCCGGACAACGAAGCGAGCATCCGCCAGCTGGGTGAAGAGCTGCTGCGGCAGTTCGAGGCGCACCCGCTGCGCGACCAGTTCCCGCCGTTTGCCGGCTTCCGCGAAGTGGAAAGCCGCAGCTTCTACGGCGACGGCTACCAGGACGTGTCGCACCGCAAGCCGAGCATCGAGAATGCCCGTCGCCTGCTGAACTGGCAGCCAAGCGTGGAGCTGGCCGAGACCATCGGCAAGACTCTGGACTTCTTCCTCCGTGAGGCCCTGGCCGAACGTGCGGGCGGCTTGCCGCATGCCTTTCCGCTGAAGAAAAGCATCGCCTGATGAGAGCGGGACTGCGTATCGACGTCGACACCTACCGCGGCACCCGTGACGGCGTGCCGCGGTTGCTGGACATGCTCGACGAGGCCGAGGTGAAGGCGACCTTCTTCTTCAGCGTCGGCCCGGACAACATGGGCCGGCATCTGTGGCGCCTGATCCGCCCGCAGTTCCTCTGGAAGATGCTGCGCTCCAACGCCGCCGGCCTCTACGGCTGGGACATCCTCCTGGCCGGCACCGCCTGGCCCGGCAAGCAGATCGGTCGCGACCTCGGTCACCTGATGCGGCGCGCCCAGGACGCCGGCCATGAGGTCGGCCTGCACGCCTGGGACCACCACGGCTGGCAGGCCAATGCCGGCCGCTGGAGCGCTGAGCAGCTGGAACAACATATCCGTCGTGGCGTCGACACCCTCGCCGACATCCTCGGCAACCCGGTGGAATGCTCGGCGGTGGCCGGCTGGCGCGCCGACGAGCGCACCGTGGAAGCCAAGGAGCGCTTCGGCTTCCGCTACAACAGCGATTGCCGGGGCCGCTCGCTGTTCCGCCCGCGCCTGGCCGACGGCCGTGCGGGCATCCCGCAGATCCCGGTGGACATGCCCACCTTCGACGAGGTCGTTGGCCCGCAGGTGGCGCCGTCCGCCTTCAACGACTTCATCCTTTCCCGCTTCGACATGGACGCCTTGAACGTGTACACCATTCACGCCGAGGTCGAGGGCATTCTCATGGCCCACGACTTCCGCCGCTTGCTGGCCCAGGCACGGGCCGGCGGCATCCGCTTCGTTCCGCTGGGCCGGCTGCTGCCGGACGACCCGACTACCCTGCCCGTCGCCAGCCTGGTGCGCGGCGAACTGGCCGGCCGTGAAGGCTGGCTGGGGGTGCAGCACGCATGAAGCGCCTGGCCTACCCGGCACTGCTCGCCGCCTTCGTCCTGTGCATCCTGCTGCCGATGGCGTTCCACGGCCTGTGGATCCCCGATGAATCGCGCAACGCGCAGATCACCCAGGCCATGCTGCAGAGCGGCGACTGGGTTTCCCCGCACCTGCTCGGCCTGCGCTACTTCGAGAAGCCCACCGGCGGCTACTGGCTGATCGCGGCCAGCCAGGCGGTGTTCGGACAGAACCTGTTCGGCGTGCGCTTCGCTTCGGCGCTGGTCACCGCGCTGAGTACCCTGCTGGTGATACTGGTCGCCCGCCGACTGTGGAACGACCCGCGCCGCACCTGGGCTGCGGGCCTGCTGTACCTGAGCTTCGGACTGATCGCCGGGCAGGCTGGCTACGCCAACCTCGACCCGCAGTTCACCCTCTGCGTGAACCTCAGCATCGGCGCCCTGTGGTTCGCCTTCGACGCGACCAGCAGCCGTGGGCGCTTCGCCGCCTGGAGCCTGCTGGGCGCCGCCTGCGCCTTCGGCTTCATGACCAAGGGCTTCCTTGCCTTCCTGCTGCCGGTGATCGTCGGCCTGCCCTACGCCGTGCTGCAGAAACGCTTCGGCGAGATGCTGCGCTACGGGCCGCTGGCCGTGCTGGTGGCCGCGCTGGTCTGCGCCCCCTGGGTGCTGATGATCCACGCCCGCGAGCCGGACTTCTGGAACTTCTTCTTCTGGCACGAGCATATCCGCCGTTTCGCCGGCGACGACGCCCAGCACGGCCGCCCGTTCTGGTTCTTCGTCCCGCTGCTGTTCGCCAGCGCACTACCCTGGGCACTGCTGATCTTCCCGGCCCTGCGCAACGGACTCAAAGGCTGGCGCGACTCCAGGCTGCTGTTCCTGCTGCTGTGGTTCGCCATGCCCTTCCTGTTCTTCAGCCTGGCCAAGGGCAAACTGCCGACCTACATCATGCCCTGCTTCGCCCCGCTGGCCCTGCTGATGGCCGACGCCGTCGGGCGCGCCCTGCAGCAGCGCAGCCTGCTCGTGCTGAAACTCAACGGCGCGCTCAACCTGCTGCTGGGCAGCAGCGCCCTGGCCGGCCTGCTGTTCATGCAGGCCCGCCATCCGCAGTATCACGACGAACTGCCCAGCGTGCTGATGATCGTCCTGGTCTGCGCCGCCTGGCTGCTGTCCGGCCTGCTGCAACTGCTGCGCCCCAATCGCCTCTGGGCAGCGCCGGCGTTCGCGACCTGGCTGCTGGTGGCGCTGGTGCCCAACGCCATGCCGAACAAACTGGTCAACAGCAAGATGCCGGACCAGTTCATCGCCGAACACCTCGATCAGCTCCAGGGCGCCCGCAGCCTGCTGAGCAACGACCTGGGGGCGGCGACCTCGCTGGCCTGGCGCGCCCGGCGCAGCGACATCACCCTGTTCAATACCGAGGGCGAGCTGAAGTACGGCCTGGCCTACCCCGAAGGCCAGGGCCGCAGCATCGCGCCCAAGGACATACGCGCCTGGATCGACCGCGCCCGTGCCGAGGGTTCCATCGGCGTGGTCATGCGGGTCAACGACGACGCCGACGAAAAGGACCTGGCGCTGCTGCCCAGCGACGCCATCAGCTACCGGCAGAACCACCTGGTGGTGCTGCTGATTCCGCAGGCCAGCCCATGACGGCCCTGCTGCTGGCCTGCGTCTGCCTGCTGACCTGCATGGGCCAGCTGGCGCAGAAACTCGCCGTGGAAAGCTGGCGCGATGCACCGCTGGGCATCGCGGCAAAACTCTTCTCGCCCTGGCTGCTGCTGGCCGTCGCCTGCCTCGGCGGCAGCCTGCTGCTCTGGCTGCTGGTGCTGCAGCGCCTGGACGTGGGCGTCGCCTATCCGATGCTGAGCCTCAACTTCGTCCTGGTGACGCTGCTGGCTGGCCGTCTGTTCGGTGAGCGTATCGACGCGCGCCACTGGTTCGGCGTGGCACTGATCGTCGCCGGCGTCGCCCTGCTGGGGATGCATTCGTGAAGCGCGGCATCGCTTTCGCCCTGGGCAGCGTCCTGCTGGTGAGCGGCGCGCAGCTCGGCATGCGCTGGAGCGTGACGCGCCTGCCGTCGCACTGGCCGTTCGACCTGGCGCAACTCGACCTCGCCGCCCTGCTGGCGCTTGGCGGCGCGGTATTGGCCTACGCGCTGTCGATGCTCTGCTGGCTGCTCGCGCTGAAACACCTGCCACTGAGCCGCGCCTATTCGTGGCTGAGCCTGAGCTACGCCCTGGTCTACCTCGGCGCCGCCTTGTTGCCGGGGCTGGGCGAACCCCTGAGCCTGCCGCGCACCCTGGGCGTCGGCCTGGTGATTGCCGGCGTGATCGCGATCAACGCACCACGCCGGCCTGACAGAACAACCGTCATCAAACCTAGCGACGCTCGCTCCGAGCACGCGCAGTTCGACTGACCTCAATCCCGCTTCGAGTCCCTTTTCGGGAGAGCACATCATGAAAATCAGCGTATTCGGAATCGGTTATGTGGGCCTGGTGCAGGCCGCGGTCATGGCCGAAGTGGGCCACGACGTCCTGTGCATGGACATCGACGAGGACAAGATCGCCAAGCTCAAGCGCGGCCAGATCAGCATCTTCGAGCCGGGCCTGGCCGAGCTGGTGAAAGACAACCTGGAAGCCGGACGCCTGCGCTTCACCAGCGACGTCGCCGAAGCCGCCGCCCACGGTCGCGTACAGTTCATTGCCGTCGGCACCCCGCCGCTGCCCGATGGCTCGGCCGACCTGCGCGCCGTGCTGGCGGTGGCCGAAGGCATCGCCCGCCATCGCACCCAACCGGTGATCATCGTCGAGAAATCCACCGTGCCGGTGGGCACGGGTGACCGGGTGAAAGCCCAGGTGCTCGCGGTGCTCGCCGAGCAGGGTCGCAGCCTGGACTTCGAGATCGTCTCCAACCCCGAGTTCCTCAAGGAAGGCTCGGCGCTGGCCGACTGCCGCAAACCCGACCGCATCGTCATCGGCTGCGAAAGCCCCGAGGTGCTGGACGTGATGCGCGAGATCTACGAACCGTTCAACCGCAACCACGACCGCATCCTCAGCATGAACCTGCGCAGCGCGGAGCTGACCAAGTACGCCGCCAACTGCATGCTCGCCACCAAGATCAGCTTCATCAACCAGATGGCCGAGCTGGCCGAGCACCTGGGCGCCGACATCGAAGCCGTGCGCCAGGGCATGGGCGCCGACCCGCGCATCGGCTACCACTTCATCTACCCGGGCTGCGGCTACGGCGGCTCGTGTTTCCCCAAGGACGTCCAGGCACTGATCCACAGCGCCGATGAAGCACACTGCTCCAGCGACCTGCTGCGCGCGGTGGAAGCGGTGAACCAGCGGCAGAAGAGCAAGCTTTTCGAGCGCATCCGCAGCTACTACGGCGGCAAGCTCAAGGGCCGTACGTTCGCGCTCTGGGGCCTGTCGTTCAAGCCCAACACCGACGATATGCGCGACGCCCCCAGCCGCACCCTGATGGAAGCCCTGTGGGCCGCCGGTGCCAAGGTCCGCGCCTTCGACCCCGAAGCCATGCCCGAGGCGCAACGCCTGTACGGCCACGATGAACGCCTGACCCTGATGGGCACCCCGGAAGCCACCCTGGGCGGCGCCGACGCCCTGGTGATCTGCACCGAGTGGCGGCAGTTCAAGGCACCGGACTTCGACCTGGTGGCCAGCCGCCTGAAGGCACCGGTGATCTTCGACGGCCGCAACCTGTTCGACCCCGAGCGCGTGGCGCGCTACGGCTTCGAGTACTTCCCCATGGGCCGTGGCGACTCGCACCGCCTGCCGGTACCGGCGCAGGTCGTCGAACAACGCCCACGCCGTAGCGCCTGACCTGACGTAGGAGCGGACTCCGTCCGCGATGTCTCATCGGGCGCTCCGCGGGTTAGCCTGGCGCGTGGATAAGCCTATCGCGGACGGAGTCCGCTCCTACGCGCCCGCAAGTTCCGGTTCAACCCCGCCCCGGCGCCTGCTCGCCCATCACCATCATCGGCGCCGCCTCGCCACGCTTGAGCAGCGCATAGAGCACCCCGGTCACCACGCTGCCGATGGCAATTGCCAGCAGGTAGAGCAGCGCATGGTTCATCGCATTGGGAATCAGCAGCACGAATAGCCCGCCGTGGGGCGCCAGCAGCTTGCAGCCGAACAGCATCGACAGCGCACCGGTCAGCGCACCGCCGGCGATGCTCGCCGGGATCACCCGCAGCGGGTCCTTGGCGGCGAACGGAATCGCGCCCTCGGAGATGAAGCACAAGCCCAGTACCAGCGCCGCCTTGCCGGCCTCGCGCTCGCTTTGCGCGAACTTGCGCCGCGCCAGCAGCGTGGCGATGCCCATGCCGATCGGCGGGACCATGCCGCCGGCCATCACCGCCGCCATCGGTGCATAGCTCTGCGACGCGAGCAGGCCAACGGAGAAGGCGTAGGCGGCCTTGTTGATCGGCCCACCCAGGTCCACGCACATCATCCCGCCCAGCAGCAGGCCGAGCAGGATGGCATTGGTGGTGCCCATGCCGGCGAGGAAGTCGGTCAGCGCGCCCATCATCGCCGCCACCGGCGAGCCCACCACGTAGATCATCACCAGCCCGGTGAACAGGCTGGCCAGCAGCGGGATGATCAGGATCGGCTTGAGCGCCGCGACACTGGCCGGCAGCGGAATCCACTGGGCAATCGCCCGTGCCGAATAGCCGGCAAGCAGACCGGCGACGATGCCACCGAGAAAACCGGCACCCAGCGTGCTCGCCAGCAGCCCGCCGATCATCCCCGGCGCCAGCCCCGGACGGTCGGCGATGGACCAGGCGATGTAGCCGGCGAGCATCGGCACCATCAGCTTGAATGCTGCGTCGCCACCGATCTGCATCAGCGCCGCCGCCAGCGTGCCCTGCTCCTTGAACGCCTCGATGCCGAAGACGAACGACAGCGCGATCAACAGGCCGCCAGCCACCACCATCGGCAGCATGAAGGACACGCCGGTGAGCAGGTGCTTGTAGACGCCGCGCGCTTCACTTTTCGTCGGCGCCACGCTGCCGCCGGCAGACGAAACGGACTCCGCCGTCGCTTCCTGCAACGCGCGCTCGATAGTCGCTTGCGGCTGCTTCAACGCAACGCCCGTACCACAACGGAAGATGCGCTTGCCGGCAAAGCGCTCGGGGTTCACCTCGATGTCCGCCGCCAGCAGGACCACGTCGGCAGCAGCGATTTCCTCCGCACTCAACGGATTGCGCGCGCCCACCGAGCCCTGGGTTTCCACCCGCAACTCGATACCCATCTGCTGCGCTGTCTGCTGCAACGCCTCGGCCGCCATGAAGGTGTGCGCCACACCGGTCGGGCAGGCGGTCACCGCGACGACTTTCGCCGCGCGCTGCACGGCGGCAGGTGCGCTTGAGGACTCACCGGGCTGCCAGACCTGCGCCTCTTCCTGCGCGCGCTGAAGGAAGGCGGCAGGCTCGGCCAGCGCTTCGGCAGGCCGTGCCTGAACCAGCCGCTTGCCGACGAAGCGCGAGAGATCCTGCGGCTGCGCGCTGACCACCAGCACCCAGTCAGCTGCGGCAATCTGCCCTTCACTCAACTGACGTTCGGGATGCTGCGGGTCGCGCTGCTCGACACACACCGACCAGCCCAGGCGTTCGGCCGCCGCACGCAGCAGGCGGGCGCTGAGTACACTGGCTATCTGGCCGTTGGGGCAGGCTGTGATCAGGGCAAGGTTCATCGTCATACCTCTTGTTGTTCTATCGCTCAGGGCTGGCACGGCGCCAACGCCTGAACCTGCACCGCGTCCTCGATGCGCTTGAGTCGCTGCGCATCGCCGATGCCGAACTGGAACTGGGTGACCGCCAGCGCGGCCACCGCCGTCGCCTGGCGCAACACGCGCTCGGCCGGCCAACCGGCGAGCAGGCCGTGGACCATGCCGGCCAGCAGCGAATCGCCAGCGCCTACGGTGCTGGCCACCTCCACCTTCGGCGGAACCGCTTGCCAGGCACCTTGCGGGCCGAACCAGCGCACGCCCTCGGCGCCCTGGGAAAGCACTACGTGCTGGATGCCGCGCGCGCGCAGCGACTCGACCTGGGCAAGCCGCTGCGCCTCGCTGTCGGCGGGTTTTCCACAGGCCTCGCCCAGCTCCTGGTCGTTGGGCTTGATCAGCCAGGGCGCGGCCTCGATGCCGGCCCGCAGGGCCGCACCGCTGCAATCGAAGGCGACCTTCAGCCGGTGTCCTTGCAGGCGCAGCAACAACTCGCGCAACCACTGCGGATCGATGCCGCGCGGAAGGCTGCCGGCAACGATGGCGATGTCGAAATCGGCGGCGATCAGGTCCAGGCGATCCAGCAGCGCATCCTGCTGGCTCGGGCTGACCTCCGGGCCAGGACCGTTGATATCGGTGATACGGCCGCTGCCTTCGGCGATCTTGATGTTGCGCCGCGTCTCGCCCGGCACGCGAACAAAGGCATCGACGAACCTGCGCCGACGGAACAGCGCCTCGAACGGCAGCGCATTGTCAGCGCCGAGGAAACCGCTGACGGTCAGCGAATGGCCCAGGTCGGCGAGCACCTGGGCGACGTTCAGGCCCTTGCCGGCCGCCTGGCTGAGTGCCGATTCGCTGCGGTTCACCTCGCCGGGCTCCATCTGCGGCAGGCGCACGGTGAGGTCCAGCGCCGGGTTCAGGGTCAGGGTGAGAATCCGGGTCATCAGTGCACCTCCGGCAGTGCGAGGGTCACGCTCTGGCGCACGTCCGCCGCTGAGCACAGGGTCAGTGCCGCTTGCGCCAGCTCGCGGGAAGTCGGCAGGTCCAGTTCGCGTACCCGCGCTTTCACCAGCGGAATGCTGCGCGCCGAGACGCTCAGCTCGTCCACGCCCAGGCCGACCAGCAAGGGCACCGCCAGCGGGTCGGCGGCCAGCTCGCCGCACACGCCCACCCACTTGCCGTGGGCATGCGCCGCGCGCACCGTCATGTCGATCAGTTGCAGCACCGCCGGGTGCAGGCCGTCGGCCTGGGCGGACAGGCTCGGATGGCCACGGTCGATGGCCAAGGCATACTGGGTCAGGTCGTTGGTGCCAATGCTGAAGAAATCCACCTCGCGCGCCAGCACCGGCGCCAGCAGCGCGGCGGACGGCACCTCGACCATGATGCCGAGTTGCAGATCATGCTCGCCGCCCAGCTCCGCACAGAGTTCGTGGGTCAGGTCGCGGGCCTGACGCCACTCCTCCACCTGCCCGACCATGGGAAACATGATGCGCAGCGGGCGGCCGGCGGCGGCGCCCAGCAAGGCACGCAGCTGGGTACGGAAAATCTGCGGACGCTGCAGCGTCAGACGCACGCCACGGATACCCAGGTAAGGGTTGCTTTCCTCGGGAATCGGCCAGTAGGGCAGCGGTTTGTCGCCCCCCACATCGAGGGTACGGGCCACCAGCGGACGCCCCTCCAGGGCATCGAGGACGCGACGGTATTCGATCTCCTGGGTCACCTGGTCCGGCGCCTGGGGGCTGTCCATGAAGACGAACTCGGTGCGCAGCAGGCCCACGCCTTCCGCGCCCAGCTCCACGGCTTTCACCGCCCCGGCAGTGTCGCCAAGGTTGGCGCAGACCTCCACGGCATGGCCGTCGCGGGTCACCGCCGGTTCATGACGGCGAGCCTCGGCCTGCGCAGCGCGGCGCTCGCGCAAGTCGCGCCGGGCGGCAGCGCCGTGCAGCGTTTGTGCATCGGGGGCGACTGTCAGCTCGCCCTTCTCGCCGTCCACCAGCAAGGCCGTTCCGGACTCCAACGCCAGCACGCGCTCTCCGGCGCCCACCAGCGCGGGAATACCCAATGCCCGGGCAATGATCGCGCTGTGCGAGGTGGCACCGCCGCGCGCGGTAACGATACCGGCGACCCGCTCCGGGTCGAGCCGCGCCACGTCCGACGGGCCGACTTCATCCATCACCAGGATGTAGGCTTCGCCAGGCTCCAGCGCGCTTTCCACGCCACACAGGCGCGCCAGCACACGCCGCCCCACATCGCGCAGGTCCGCCGCACGCTCGGCCAGCAGCGCATCGCGCAGGGCCTCCTGCTCGCCGGCCACACGCTCGATCACCTGGCTCCAGGCCGCTTCGGCGCTGGCACCTTCGACCAATCGCGCCTGCACCTCGTCGAGCAGTTCGGGGTCGTCCAGCAAGGCCTGGTGGGTGACGAAGATGTCGCGGATCGCCTTGACCTGGCTGCGTTCCACCAGGCTGTCGATCTCCTCGCTGATAGCAGCACGCGCCGCATCCAGTCGCTGCCGCTCGGCTTCCGCGGACTCGCCGCGGGCAGCGAACTCGAAAGCACGAACCACCTGTACGTAGGCCGGCCCATGGGCAATGCCCGGCGAGGCCGGGATAGCCTGGAGCTGCGCGCCAGCTTCGGGAGCTCGCACGGCCTGCGCCTCCGGCTCGTCCGGCTGCACGCTTTCGACGCTCGGCTCGATGCTTTCCGGCAGCGGCTCGACCTCTTCGCCCAGGCCCTGTTCCACGGCCGTGCGCACAGCGGCCAGTGCGGCTTCGGCAATCTCCGGCTCGGCAAAGAACTCCAGCATCTGTCCGCGTCGTGCGCCAAGGCTGAGCAGCTTGCTCAGGCTGCGGATCGACACCGCAGCGCTTTCGCCCTCGGCGAGGCGCACGCGGATTTCCCCGCTGAAGTCCCGCGCCAGCAGCATCAGCACCTGCGCCGGGCGCGCGTGCAATCCATGCGGGTTGGCCAGCGGCACGCGGATGCTCGGCCAGTCCACCGGCAACTCCCCGCCCAGCGCTTCCAGCATCGGGCGAACAGAGGTAGCGCTCGCCAGCTCGGCAGCCCGGCCATCCACCAGCAGGTCGCACAGACGCGCGAACACTACCTCGTGGGCGTCGCCCTGGCGGGCCAGGCAGAACAGGCCACGCACCGGCTGGCCGGCGTGGCTGAGCTCGCGCACCGGGGTGACGAAGACCAGCCCGGGGCGAGTGACGCATTGCTCGCTGTCCTGCCACCAGAGCCCACCGCCCAGCGGCAGGGCTTCCTGGTCATGCAGCGCGGCGGCGAAGCCGGGCACGACGCAGCCGGCCTTCTTCAGGCGGCGGGCGCCAACCAGCGCCAGCTCGTCGAAGTCCTCGGCGGCAACGCCCAGCCCGACCAGGTGCTCATCGAACAACAGCGGCTGCGGCGCTCCGCCTTGCAGCAACTGGATCAGGTCATCCGGCTGCTGCGCCGCGCGCAATGCCGCGCCCACTTCGCCGTCGCCCAGCGCACGGGTCAGCAGCTGCAGCAGGCGCAGGTGTTCGTCGGATTTGGCCGCGATGGCAATCGCCAGGTGCACGGTCTGCCCATCGCCCCACTGCACCCCCTCGGGGAAGTGCATCAGGCGTACGCCGGTGCGTTGCACCAGGTGACGGGTTTCCGGGGTGCCGTGGGGGATGGCGATGCCCTGCCCAAGGTAGGTGGAGCCTTGTGCCTCGCGGGCCTGCAAGCCAGCCAGATAGCCTTCGGCGACCAACCCATCGTCTTCGAGGACAGCGCCAAGCATGACCAGGGCGGCCTGCTTGTCGGCAGCGCGCTGGCCCATGCGGACCTGCTGCGCGTTGAATTCGAGCATCGCATTCTCCTCACCGGCGTTCGCGCACGCCGGCGCTGGGGCGGTTATCCGCTTGTACGGTGATCAGCTTAGAGGTTGCGGCGCAGGAACAGGGTTCAGGCAATACTGCGTGCGCAATGCTGAATCGTTTCACCTATTGAGACTGGCACGTTACTCGATAATGCGTGATCCTTGAAGCCCCCAATTGTCGGCAGCATCCCGCGTTGAAACTCAGTGATATCGCCCGCCTGGCCGGTGTATCGGTCACCACCGCCAGCTATGTGATCAATGGCAAGGCCATCCAGCGCCGCATCAGCGCCGCCACGGTGGAACGCGTGCGCGCGGTGATCGAGGAACACGGCTACCACCCGGACCAGCAGGCCGCCAGCCTGCGCCGCGGGCAGACCCGGACCCTGGGCTTCGTCCTCCCGGACCTGGAAAACCCCAGCTACGCCAAGCTCGCCAAGCTGCTCGAACAAGGCGCGCGCGCACGTGGCTACCAGTTGTTGATCGCCTGCTCGGACGACGAGCCGGACACCGAGCGTCAGGTGCTCAACCTGTTCCGCGCGCGACGCTGCGACGCACTGATCGTCGCCAGTTGTCTGCCTGCAGGTGATGACAGCCACGCGCGCCTGCAAGCCGACGGCGTGCCGATCATCGCGGTGGATCGCCAGCTCGACCCGCAACGCTTCTGCTCGGTAGTCAGCGACGACCGCGACGCCAGCCAGCGCCTCACCGCCAGCCTGCTGAAACCGGCGCCGCGCAGCATCGCGCTGCTCGGCGCCAGACCGGAACTGATCATCTCCCAGGAGCGCGCCGCCGGCTTCCGCAGCGCCCTGCGCGACTACCAGGGCCAGGTGTTGATCGAGCACGGCGAGACCTTCAGCCGCCCCTGCGGCCGTCGCCTGATGGAAGAACTGCTGGCCGGCCAAGGGCAGTTGCCCGACGCGCTGATCACCACCTCCTACGTACTGCTCGAAGGCGTCTTCGATGTGCTCCAGGCGCTACCCAGCGGCTGGCCGGCGAACCTGCGCATCGCCACCTTCGGCGACACCCAGTTGCTGGACTTCGTACCATTGAAGGTCAACGCCATCTCCCAGCAGCACGCGCTGATCGCCGAGCGCGCGCTGGACCTGGCGCTGGCCGCCATCGAGCAGAACAGCTACACCCCCGGCGTACACCCGATCCCGCGCAACCTCAAACTGCGCACGGAGTAAGCCGATGCGCCTGATCGACACCCACAACCATCTCGACTGCCCGGACTTCGAGCAGGATCGTGCCGCGGTTCTGCAACGCAGCCGCGAACTGGGTGTGGAGCGACAGGTGCTGCTGGGGGTGTTCCGCGAGAACTGGGAAGACGTCTGGGCACTAGTGGAAAATGAACCGGACCTTTATGCCGCCCTGGGCCTGCACCCGATCTACCTGGCGCGACACCGACCGGAGCATCTCGCTGCGCTGCGCGAATGGCTCGAACGCCTGGTCGGCCATCCGAAGCTCTGCGCGGTGGGCGAGATCGGCCTGGACTATTACCTCGAAGACCTCGACCGCGACGGCCAGCAGGCGATCTTCGAGGAACAGCTGCGCCTCGCCATCGACTTCGAACTGCCGGTGCTGCTGCACGTGCGCCGCGCCCATGCGGCAATGATTGCCACGCTCAAACGCTATAAGCCCAAACGCCAGGGAATCATCCACGCCTTCGCCGGCAGCCGCGAAGAAGCCCGCGAATACCTCAAGCTGGGCTTCCGCCTGGGCCTGGGTGGCGCGCCGACCTGGCCGCAGGCCAATCGCCTGCGCAAGGTGGTGC
Organism: Pseudomonas sp. GD03903; assembly: GCF_029840045.1. Taxonomy (NCBI): domain Bacteria; kingdom Pseudomonadati; phylum Pseudomonadota; class Gammaproteobacteria; order Pseudomonadales; family Pseudomonadaceae; genus Pseudomonas; species Pseudomonas sp. GD03903. The sequence goes on from NZ_JAOCBT010000010.1 coordinate 193,965, forward strand.
CGGAGATTCCGCTGGAGTCCATCGTGCTGGAGACCGACTCGCCGGACATGGCGCCGTCGATGTACCCCGGCGTGCGCAACAGCCCGGAGCATCTGCCGGATATCTGCGTGGCACTGGCGGAGTTGAAGGGCATCAGCGCAGAGGATCTGGCCAACGCCAGCACACGCAACGCAATGGAGTTGTTCGGCTGGCGCTGAACCGCCCTACTTGTAAGAGCAAGCTTGCTCGCGAACCGCCCAACAATGAAGTGACCGGCTGACTCCGTTCGCGAGCAAGCTCGCTGCTACAGAAAGCCGCATGTCGAATTCACCGACAAACCGATGCCCGTGAGATGGGGTGCATCCGTGCGACCCACGGACATCGGTCTGCTGGCGAAAACCCTGTCACGAGACGGGCCACCGGGCCCGTCCCGAATCCTTGCAGATCAGACGCGGAACGCGCCGATCAGTCGCTTGAGCTCCACCACCTGCCCGGCCAGTTCGCGGCTGGCGCGCTCGGTCTCGCTGGCGCCTTCGGAGGTGCGCTCGCCGGCCTGGTTGATCTCGACGATGTTCTGATCGATGTCGTGGGCCACAGCCGTCTGCTGCTCGGCCGCGGCGGCGATCTGCTGGTTCTGGTCGACGATGGCGCCGACCGCGCTGAGGATATTCTCCAGCGCCTGCTGCACCTGGGCCGACTGGCTGACGGTGCCGTCGGCGGTCTGGTGGCTGCTGCCCATCGCCTTCACGGCGGCGCCCACGCCGTTCTGCAGGCGCGCGATCATCTGCTCGATCTCTTCGGTGGACTGCTGGGTGCGCTTGGCCAGGGTGCGCACTTCGTCGGCGACCACGGCGAAGCCCCTGCCCTGCTCGCCGGCGCGCGCGGCCTCGATGGCGGCGTTGAGCGCCAGCAGGTTGGTCTGTTCGGCGATGCCCTTGATCACGTCCAGCACGCGGCTGATGGAGGCGCTGTCGGCGGCCAGCTGGTTGATCACTGCCACCGATTCGTCGATCTCCCCCGCCAGGCGCTGGATGCTGCCCACCTGGGACTCCACCAGAGCACGGCCGCTGGTGGTTTCCTGATTCACGTTGTGCGCGCTACCCACCGCCACGGCAGCGCTGCGCGCGACTTCCTGGGCGGTTGCGGCCATCTGGTTCATCGCCGTGGCGACCTGTTCGATCTGGTTGCGCTGGCCAGCCACCGCCTGATTGCTTTCGGCGGACACCGACTCCACGCGCACGGTCTGCCGCTCCACTTCACTGACGGTGCGGCCGACCTGCTCGATCAGGTCGTGGATCTTCGACACGGTCTGGTTGAAGGCATCGCCCAGTTCGCCCAGTTCGTCGCGGCTCTGGGCCTGGAAGTTGACGGTCATGTCGCCGGAAGCGACGCGTTCCATCATCTTGCCCAGGCTCTTCAGGGTGGTGCGGGTGGAGACGTAGAAGCCACCGTAGAGGTAGACGATGGAGACGAACACCACCAGCAGCGCGACAACCAGCAGCAGCATCTGCCGCTGCTTGCTGGCCAGGCGCGCCTGCAGCGCACCATCGACGTACTGCAGCACCTGGTCGTCGAGGCGGTAGGTCTGCTCGATCGCCTTGCTGACCTGCTCGTAGAACTCCGGCCACGGCGTGTCGAGGGTGTCGGCCATGACGACCTTGTCCTCGAACAGCTTGCCCATGCTCTTGATGGTTTCACGGCTGGCCTGGGCATCCGCAGACAACGCGCTCTGCGCCGCCGTGCTGGCACCCAGGGCGTCCTGCAGCTTGAGGCCGTACTCGGCGTGGAGCTTTTCCAGTTCCTGCAGCAGGTCATCCAGCTTGCTGCTGGTGGAGGAATTGAGGAACCCCTGCCCCAGCGCCCCGGCCCCCATGGTGCGGCCCTGGCTGAGGGTCTCGGTGACTTGCGGAGTGCCGGAGGTGATCAGTTCGGCAAGCTGACGCAGGTCGCGGGCGTCATCCTGGCTCAGGCCAGCCTGGGACACCAGCAGTTTGTTGAACACCTGTACTTCGCTGAGCAGGCGCGACGCCATGGCCGACTTGCTCTGCAGCGAGCCTTCGGCGTCGACGCCCTTCAGGCTGGCCAGCAGCTCATCGCGCTTGGCGTTGAACTCGGTGATCTGCTCGGCATCCTGGGTGACCGGTTGCAGGGCGCTGATCTGCGCCTGCAGGTCCTTGTGCAACTGGCTGATGCGCGCGTCGAGGCCGGCGGTCTTGCTGGACTGGCCGAGAATCCCGTTGATCTGCAACAGATCGTTGTAGGACTCCAGGTGGCGGCGCACCTGCAGACCGTTGCCGATCAACTGGAGGCTCTCCAGTTCGGCGCGGGTACTGACGAACTGCCCGTAGGAGTCGCGCACCAGGTAGAAGTTGGTAATCAGCATCGGCAGGAAAAACAGCACACTGATCAGGCTGAACTTCATGCCGAAGCTCAGACGGTTCATCAGCGCGATGGCCGGATAGAGCACGGTCCTCACGAAAGACGTCTCCTGTTCCCGTTATTGTTATGTCGCTTGTCGGGGATGGTGCGGCGCGCCCCTGGACGGGTTGTCGCCACGTGCGCTCGGCAGCGCGGCCACTGTCATGCAGCGGCCGTCATCTCGCGCTCTGGAATCGATGTGTACCTGATATCGGCGGGGAGTTCTGTAACTTAAGGTTAAAATGCCATCATCGGACCGGCGGCAGCCGGCCCGACTCGCGGGATCAGAGCAGCAATGTCCAGATGGCGAAGGCCGCGTACCAGAGCACCGCAGAGCGCACCAGCAACTGCCAGAGCGCATCCAGGCTGGCGACGCCCTTGGCACCCAGGCCGCCCTCGTTGAAGTCTTCGGCCACGTAGCCGGCACGCGCCAGCAGACGAGCGGCAGGCACGTCCCAGGCCAGCAGGTCGTGCAGCAGGGTGCGGGTCACCGCGACGAAGTTGCCGACCAGGGCAAAACTCAGCACCAGTGCCCGTGCTGGCAGCCAGTCGAAGGCATGGCGCAACTGTGCGGCGCGCTCGCGCAGCACCGGCTGGCGCCCCTGTTCGGCGGCAATGGCGAGCAGCCGATAGGCCAGTGCAGCCACCGGGCCGAGCAGCGCGTACCAGAAGATCACTGCAAAGAAGGCCTGGTAGGCCTCCCAGACCAACGTGCCCTGCACCACGGCGAACAGATCGTCGTCACCATCGGCCTGGACCTGCACACCCAGGTCACGCTCGGCGACGTGGTAGGCAGCCTGGGCATCTTCACGGCGCCAGGCATCGCGGAACGGCCCGATGGCACGCAGCACATCGCCGCGCCCCAGGCTCCAGACCACCACCAGCAGCTGTACCGGGAGCGCCAGCAGGCCGTAGGCCACCGGCTCGAGGACAGTCAGCAGCAGCGCCAGCAACAGCAGCGGCGGCAGGATCGCCACCAGCAGGCCGAGCCAGGCCTGCGCCAGCAGCGACTTGACGCCACCCACGGTATCCAGCCAGCCGAGCCACCAGCCGTCACGCTGCACCCGCGCACGCCAGTTGGAAAACTTCTCGACCAGCAGCACCAGCAACAGCACCAGGAAACTCATGTCGACTCCTTCTTCGCACCGATATCCGCCAGGAAGCGCGCCCAGTCGAACGCCTCGCCGGGGTCGGTCTTGCGCTCCGGCGCGATGTCGCAATGCCCCTGGATGCGTTCTGCAGTGATCGCGGGGTAAACCTTGCGCAGCTGCCGTGTCAGCTCGGCCAGCACTTCGTACTGGCGGTCACTGTAGGGCTCGATGTCGGTGCCTTCCAGTTCGATGCCGATGGAGAAATCGTTGCAGTTCTCCCGCCCGTCAAAGGTCGACACGCCGGCATGCCAGGCGCGCGAGTTGCAGGAAACGAACTGGAACAGCGAGCCGTCGCGTTCGATGAGGAAATGCGCGGAGACCGTCAGGCTGCAGATGCTGGCAAAGTACGGATGCTCATCGGCGTCCAGGCGGTTCTGGAAGAATTCCTGCACCTTGCAGGTGCCGAACTGGCCGGGCGGCAGGCTGATGTTGTGGATGACCAGCAACGAGACTTCCTCGCCTTCGGGGCGGGCGTTGAAGTTCGGCGAGGGGCAATGCTGGGCTTCGCGGCACCAGCCGGATTCGGGGTCGATCTGCATGGAGACTCCTTGGCAGAGCCCCACTCTAAAGCAGGCGACGGGGGAAATGCACTCGCTGGCGCGGGGCCAGCGGGCTCAGGCGTTCTTCAGACGGCGCAGGTTACCGATCACGGACTCCAGGGCACGGTCGAACAGCAGCGCATCGTCGAGCAGGCGCACGGCGTTGCGGCGGAACTCGACGGCCAGGCTCATGCGGGTCTTCTCCAGCACCTTCATGCCGGTGCGGTTGACGAAGATGTAGCGACCGCTCGGGCGAATCACCGCCGCCAGCTTGCAACGCAGCTTGTGCTCTTCGTCTTCCTGGATCTCCACCCAACTGCCGACACGCAGGTCATCGACCTTGCGCAGCGACTCGTCGTCATCGGCGAAGGCTTCTTCGGGCTCCACCGCACGTGCAGGCTCCGGCGAAGCGAGGACGATCTCCTCCACGACCGCGACCATGGCCGGCTGCGCCGCAGCGGGTGCGATGGCTGCCGGCGCATCCAGCGGATCATCGAGCAACGGCAGGTCGTCGTCGAGGTCGAGCAGCGGTGCTTCCTCGACCTGCTTGTAGCGCTGGAAGGCCTGCACATGCAGCCCTTCCAGGCGGCTGAAGAATTCGCCGGTGGAGAACGGATCGAAGGCGGCCGATGCCAGGCCTTCACGCAGCGACTTGAGCAACTGCGGCACCATCTCCAGCAGGCGCAGACGGGAGTCCGGATCCTCGTGGGGCTCCACGCTCCAGATCAGGTCGTCCATGGTTGCCAGGGCGGCTTCCCACTCAGCGGAATGGGTGCCGTGTTTCAGGCAGGTCAACAACAGGACCTGACTCCAGGCCTCCTGCAGCAGGCGTACCACCACCTCGGGCAGGGTGCGACCCAGCAGGCGCTCGTTAAGCACCCCTTCCACATCCTGGCGAGCCAGTTCGGCGCGAGCACGGCCTTCCTCGGCATCACGGGTGCGCTGCTCCAGCAGGTCGCTGCGGCGGCGCTCGTCGCCGGTAAAGGAGATGAACTCGTCGAGCAGCTCGGAAAAGATCGCCGGGTCGTCGACGAAGTCGTTCAGCAGGCGCATCACCACCTGCTCGATCTTCTGGTACAGGTGGTCGCGCTGGCCGTCCGACTGCTCGGCCCAGCCCAGGGCGGCCGAAGCGATCTCGTTGAGCAGGCGACGCGCCGGGTGACTGCCCCGGCTGAAGAAGTTCTTGTCGAGCACCGCAACCTTGAGCATCGGAATCTGCATGCGGCCGATCAGGGCCTTGAGCGAATCCGGCAGGGTGCGGTCGTCGAGGATGAATTCGAAGAGCATGGAGACGAGGTTGATGACGTCCTCGTCCACCTGGCCGACCACACGGGAACGGCCGCTCTTGCTGCTGACGCGGGTCAGCAGGTGGTCCAGGTGCTGGCGCACATCGATCTCATCGATGCTCTGCGCCGGCAGGTGCGACTGCAGGTGGGACAGCAGGCGCATCAGGTCGTTGCTGGAAATCGGCACCGCGTCGGCCGGCATCGGACGTGCCGGGGATGCGCTGCCACGCACTTGCGAGAGCAGGTCGCGCAGGGCGGCGAAGGCGGCCTGGCTGTCGGCGTCCATTTGCTGGCCGGCAGCCTGCTCGCCTGCTTCGGCGGCAGCGGCGGGCGCTGCGCCCTGAGTGCTGGGCACGGTACGTTGCGGCGGGCGACGCAGCGGCACGGATTTCAGCTCGGGCAGCACGCCCAGGGCGATCAGCGTCTGGTTGGCTTCCGCGTAGAGGTGCTCGGCATCGGCCAGCACGTACTTCTCGAAGAGCTTGAGGATGATCAGCTTGACCTTGATCTCCACGCCCAGGCCGCGGCAGGCCTCGAGGAAGGCCTCGCAGAGCTGGCGCGGACCGAGCGGGTTGCTCTTGTCCTCGACCTTCTTGCTGACCAGGGTGTTGAAGCGGGTGGTGAGGTGCGTGAGAGCGACGCCGTCGCGGCTCATCACCTTGGCGACCATGGCGTCGAGGGCGACGGACTCTTCCAGTTCGTCGTTCTGCACCAGGGTGAGATTCTCGTAGGAAACCGTATCCAGCACCGGCGCACGGCCGATTTCATACTGGTTCAGGTTGGCGAAATTCTCGAAAACCTTCTGCAGGAAGCCACGCTCGATCCCCTTGCGCTTGAGGCGCAGGTCGCGCATGGCTTCGAAATAGGCACTCTGTTCGGCGTTGTTGGCGGCGCGATCGGCCATCTCGAACAGGGTGTCGTCGGCATTGTCGAACAGGGCCTGCATGGCGTGACGCAACTGAACGGCGACCTTATCGCGGACAACGACGAGCCCCGCCGGAACGCGTCCAGCGAAGGAAGTCTGCGAGGGTTCCGTGGCCGGCTTGTTCAGCGGCACTACGTTCGCGTCGTTCTGCATCGCAAGTCTCCTGCCGTCAGACTCTTCTGGCGGCACCAACAGTCATCGAGGCGTCATCCGTAACGTCAAATTCGTGGCGTCAAAAAGCGGAAATCTTCAACGTCATTATAGGGAAGCTTCTTACACAACCAAGAGACATTTCACGCATTCTTGAAGAAATTCACAGTAGGAAAGCCGCCGTCCGTCAGACAAATCGAGCGGCGACGCAAAAAGATCGGAGCACTGCCCGCCAGCCGGCCTCCTCCGTATAATCGCGCCACTGCGAACAGGAGTCCTCCATGCCGAACCTCACCCTCGCCGAGCTTTCCGCGGAAATCCAGGCCAACGTCCGCGCCGCACTGGCCGAAGACATCGGCAGCGGCGACATCACCGCCCAGCTGATCCCTGCCGAGCGCGATGCCAGTGCCCGCATCATCACCCGCGAGAACGCCACCGTCGCCGGCACCGCCTGGGTCGACGAGGTCTTCCGCCAGGTTGACCCGCGCGTGCAGGTGCGATGGCAGGTCCGCGATGGCGAACAGGTCAGCGCCGACCAGACCCTGTTCACCCTGGAGGGCCCGGCCCGTGCACTGCTGACCGGCGAGCGCAGCGCACTGAACTTCCTCCAGCTACTATCCGGCACCGCCAGCCGCGCCCGCCACTATGCCAACCTGGTAGACGGCACCGGCGTGAAACTGCTCGACACCCGCAAGACCCTGCCCGGCCTGCGCCTGGCGCAGAAGTACGCGGTCACCTGCGGCGGCTGCCATAACCACCGTATCGGCCTGTTCGACGCTTTCCTGATCAAGGAAAACCACATCGCCGCCTGCGGCGGGATCGCCCAGGCCATCGCAACGGCCCACCGTATCGCCCCGGGCAAGCCGGTAGAGATCGAAGTGGAAGACCTCGCCGAGCTGCGTCAGGCCCTCGACGCGGGCGCCGATATCATCATGCTCGACGAGCTGAGCCAGGACGACATGCGCACCGCCGTCGCGCTCACCGCCGGCCGCGCCAAGCTCGAGGCCTCCGGCGGCATCACCGAAAGCACCCTGCGCAGCATTGCCGAGACCGGCGTGGACTACATCTCCATCGGCACCCTGACCAAGGACATCAAGGCCCTGGACCTGTCGATGCGTCTGAGCCTGTAGGTTTTCGTACGACTTTCCAGACCTGCCGAAACGGTCACGTCGCCCTCGATAGTGCCGACTCACGAGCCTCTGACATACTCAGACGCTCACGAATCGGCGAACAGCGAAGGGAGCAAGAGCGCGATCATGACCAAAAGGATTCTGCTGACCGGGGGCTGTGGCTACATCGGCTCCCATATCTGCCTGGAGCTGATCGAGCAGGGCTTCCACCCGATTGTCCTCGACAATCTCAGCAACAGCTCGCCTATCCCGCTGCAGCGCATCGGCGAGCTGGCCGGCCAGGACATTCCGTTCATAGAAGGCGATGTCCGTGACGAGGCCGTACTCGACCGCCTGTTCCGCGAGCACCCGATCGCCGCCACCATTCACCTCGCGGGCCTGAAGTCCGTCGCCGAATCGGTGGCCGATCCGATCGCCTACTACCAGACCAACTTCACCGGCACCGTCACCCTCTGCCAGGTCATGCAGCGCCATGGAGTGAAGCGCTTCATCTATAGCTCCTCGGCGACGGTCTACGGCCTGGCTGCCGAAAGCCCGATCCGCGAAGACGCCCCCACCGGCCCCGCCAGCCCCTATGGCCAGTCCAAGCTGATGGCGGAAATCGCCCTGCGCGATATCGCCAACGCCGATCCCGACTGGAAAATGGCCATCCTGCGCTACTTCAACCCGGTCGGCGCCCACACCAGCGGCCGCATCGGCGAAGACCCCAACGGCATCCCCAACAACCTGATGCCCTATGTGTCCCAGGTCGCCACCGGCAAGCAGCCCTTCATCCGCGTATTCGGCAACGACTACCCCACTCCCGATGGCACCGGCGTGCGCGACTACCTGCACGTCGCCGACCTGGCCAGCGCACACCTCAGCGCCCTGCGCTGGCTGGACGGCGCCAGCGGCGCAAAGACCTTCAACATCGGCACCGGCCGCGGCTACAGCGTGCTGGAAATCATCCGCGCCTATGAAAAAGCCTGCGGCCGCGAACTACCGTTCCAGTTCCTGCCCCGCCGCGACGGCGACATCGCCAGCTACCACGCCGACCCTGCCCTGGCAGGCAACGAACTGCGCTGGAGTGCCACCCGCGATATCGAAGACATGTGCCGCGACGCCTGGAACTGGCAGAGCCGGAACCCCAACGGCTACGCCTGACTTTTCAGCCGCCGGAAAACAAAAAGCCCCGCTCGAAAGCGGGGCTTTTTGCTGAAGATGGTGCCGGTAAGAGGAATCGAACCCCCGACCTTCTCATTACGAATGAGCTGCTCTACCGACTGAGCTACACCGGCGCGGTGGCGCGAAAGATAGCACCCGGCCGGAAGGCCATTCAATACCCGCGCGAAATGACCACAATCTCCCGCCAATCAATGGCATGAGGAAGGTGCCGGCTGATCTTTTTGTGTAATCATCTTGCGATTTTCCAGATACATCCGGATAGGATTCGTCAGAATTTCCCAGAGCGCTTGTGCATGAAACTTTCCATCGTTGCCACGATGTATCAGTCCGCCCCTCATTTACTCGAGTTTCACCACCGCGCCAGTGAAGCTGCACGTCAACTGGTCGGGGATGAATATGAAATCGTACTGGTCAACGACGGATCGCCTGATGAAAGCTTGAGAATCGCACGCGAGCTGGTAGCACGTGACGTTCATGTCGTCGTAGTCGACCTCTCTCGAAACTTCGGCCACCACAAAGCGATGATGACCGGACTGGCGCACGCACGGGGCGAGCGAATCTTCTTGATCGATAGCGATCTTGAAGAGGCGCCGGAGTGGCTCTCGACTTTCGCCGAAATCATGGCGGAAAAACGATGCGATGTTGTTTACGGTGTACAGGAAACTCGCAAGGGCGGCTGGTTTGAACGCATTAGTGGACGCCTCTTCTACTGGCTGCTCAATCGCCTGAGTGGCGACGCACTGCCGCAGAATGTCGTGACTGCACGGCTGATGAGCCGCCGCTACGTCAATGCGCTGCTGCAACACAGGGAAAGGGAGGTATTCATTGTCGGCCTCTGGCACCTTACCGGCTTCGACCAGGTAGCCGAAGTCGTCGGCAAGAAAAGCAGCAGCCAGACCAGTTACACGCTGAGGAAAAAACTATCCCTGATGGTGAATGCCATCACCTCATTCAGCAACGCACCCTTGGTCTGGGTATTCAATATCGGCGCCATGATCTCCTCTGCTGCTCTGCTTTATACCCTTTATCTGATCGTCAACTGGTTGTTCTTCACAACACCACTACTGGGCTGGACCTCTGTCATGGCATCCATCTGGCTGGTAGGCGGCATGATCATTTGCTTCATCGGTGTCGTTGGCATCTATCTTTCAAAGATATTCAGCGAAATCAAGCAGCGCCCCTACACCATCGTCAGGGACATCCATCGGCACGAGCCAGAATCCTGAGGAAATCCAGATGGCATTTTATTCCGATGAAGAAATGGCAAACCTCGGCTTCAAAAGCCTGGGCAGGAACGTTCGGCTCAGCAAGCTTGCCAGCATTTACAACCATGACCAGATAGAGATTGGCGATCATTCCAGGATCGATGATTTCTGCGTCCTTTCAGGCAAGGTCAGTATCGGGCGCAACGTACACATCGCCGTATTCTGCAATCTCGCCGGCGGTGAATTGGGAATTACCATGGAAGACTTCTCCGGTCTCGCCTACGGCTGCAACGTTTTCACACAGAGCGATGATTATTCCGGTCGAACGCTGACCAACCCGACGGTACCGGATCAGTACAAGAAGGAAATCAAGGCAGCAATCACGATCGGGCGCCACTCCATCGTCGGCACTCAGTCGATTATTTTTCCTGGAGTACACCTGGCCGAAGGCACCTCCGTAGGCGCCATGACCATGATGACGCGAAGCTCCGAAGCCTGGTCCGTGTACTTCGGCTGTCCTGGGCGGAAGCTGAAGGATCGCAAGCGCGACCTTCTGGAACTGGAAGCCGCGTACTTGTCTTCGCCACATGCCTGAAGAGGGCGGCTAGTTCGCCGAATGAGCATTTCCCGACAGTTCACGACATATTTGGCAGTTGGCCTACTGACTAACCTCACCGGCTACATTGCCTATCTGCTGATTACCCACTGGGGCGTCAGGCCTGAAATGGCGGTGACGTTGATCTATGCCGTTTGCGCCACGGCAGCCTTCATCGGGAACAGGAGGTTCACCTTTCAGCATGGAGGCCGCCTGACTCGGGCAGGCGGCCGCTATGCCCTGGCTCAACTGGCCGGTTACCTACTCAACCTCGCACTCATCGAAGTGCTCAGCAATCGACTGGGGTTCGCACACCAACTGGTACAGGCCGGCAGCATTCCCGTCATCGCGGTATTTCTATTCCTGGTGTCGAAGTTCTACGTCTTCAACGAAAAGGCTGGCTAGCCTTTCTTGTGGCCATACAACCACCAGCCACCGCCTGACTGCATGAGCGATAGTCCGCAACGGGGGTCGTCGAAATACATCTCCCCCAGATCGATTTCAGCCTTGACCAGTACATAGCCAAACTCCTTCACATAGGGAGCGTCGCATCTGAACTGGTTTGGGAACCACTCAATGTTGGGGGGCGCCAGCGCGCCTGCCGGAGGCTGGTACACCACTGGCAAACCATAGAAGGACGCGAAGTTGAACTCCACAAACCCCTTCTTCTGTGCCCCATACCACTGTGCAAAATGCAAATAGGAAGGCGCGCTGTACCAGAGTGTCTGGGGATCGAATGCCAGATACAGAACCCGCTGTCGCTCGGGAATAGCCTTGAGTATCGGCGTGAATCCGGCCGATTCACGATCGAATTGATAGGCCTTGGCCCCTTGTATGGACAGCACCAGCGCAACCAGCAGGCCGGCGATCAAGCCACCTAATGTGCCCCCGGGCGATGCCGCCTCAGCAGCAGGCAGTTGCCGAGGCTGCAGCGCCAGCAATAGCAGCGGAAGTATGAATATCGAGAATCGCTGATAGGTGAAGTACGTCCCCATGACCCGGTTGGGCAACACAAAATAGGCCGCCACGACAATCAGAACCGGCAGCAATCGCCAGGGGCTTCTCGACAACCTGGAGCCACCCACGCCGAGACAGATCAGGGCAATGATCGCGAACCCCAGCAACTGCTCAGCACCGCCGAAGTCCACCCCAAGCAGATCGCGCATCAATTGCCCGATGCGACCCCAACCCAGATCCCAGAGGACAGGCTGCTTTGCCTGGGCAGGACCTTGCGCTGCCCAGGCCAGCCAGGCCAGCGCGAGAATACCGGATGGCAACGCCACCAGCACGGCGCGCAGCGCTCTGGAGCAGGTAAGCCAACGCACGCCATAAATGACCATGAACAGACCGTAGGCATAGGCGTGCAGGAAAAAAAGCAGAATGCTATAGGCCGCAATGGCTGCCGTCCCTTGGCGAGCACCGCTCTCGAAATAGCGCTCGATAGCATCGATCCCCAGCACCAGCGCCGAACAGGCGACCATGAAGCTGACGAAGCCCCACTGGAAGGCGAAGCCGTACAGACCGGGCACCACCAGCAATGCCAGCCAGGGAGAAAGAGCCCGCCTGCGCAAGACCACCGCGACGGCGGCGGGAATGGACAGCATCGAGACAGCAGCGACGACCTTCGCCGCCGTAACGGACGAAAGGAAGAGACTCAGCACGAACGCCGGTAGATAGAAACCGTAGTACGGCGTAAACCACTGATTCTGTACCAGCTTCTGCCAATCAGAAGCGCCAAGAATCAGTTGCCGTGCCAGTTCCAGGTTGGCGGCATGCTGGGGAAGGTCCACCAGAGGAGGGAAATCAGGCAACCAGATCGGGACTGAAATCAGAAATGCTGCAGTCAGAGCAGCCAGCCAGCCAATAGCCAATCGCATCAAGAGTTATCCAGAAATCAAGGTTCAGGCAGAGCGTCCATAGAAGTCATGGAGCACACTCAGGACGCGATCCTGATCGGCCTCGGAAAGATCGAAATAGAACGGCAAACGAATCAATGTATCGCTCACCCGTTCGGTTACAGGCAGATCACCTTCGCGCCAACCAAGCTCCTGCCCCATCGGCGAGGTGTGCAGCGGCACGTAGTGGAAAACCGCGTGAATTCGAGCTTCCCGGAACTTCTGTAGCAAGTCGCTGCGGGTTTCCGCATCGCGGGTGCGGATGTGGAACATGTGATAGTTCGAGTCACACTCCGCTGGCACGTACGGAAGCTGCAAACACTCACGCTTGGCCAAGTCTCCAAGTTGTTCGGCGTAGCGATCGTAAATAGCTCTTCTTCGCTCGGTGATCTCCTCATGACGCTCCAGCTGAGCGAAGAGATAAGCAGCAAGTATATCGGAGCTCAACGCCGAACTGCCCTGGTCGACCCAGGTATACTTGTCCACTTCACCACGGAAGAACTTGGATCGATTGGTCCCTTTCTCCCGCAGAATTTCCGCGCGCTCAACATAGGCGGGGTCGTTGACTATGAGCGCACCACCCTCGCCGCAAATGAAGTTCTTCGTCTCATGGAAACTGTACGCGCCCAACACCCCCAGCCCTCCGAGGTAACGCCCCTTATAACGAGAGCTGACTGCCTGAGCAGCATCTTCAACCAGAGGGATACCATGGCGCTTGGCAATGGCGAGCAACGTATCCATCTCACAGGCCACTCCAGCGTAATGGACAACGCAGATTGCCTTGGTTCGCGATGTAATCGCTGCCGCCACCTTGCTTTCATCAATATTCAACGTGTCGGGGCGAATATCAACGAAGATGGGCTTCGCCCCTCTCAGCACAAAAGCGTTGGCAGTGGAGACGAAGGTGTAGGACGGCAATATGACTTCATCACCCGGCTGGATATTAAGCAGCAAGGCTGCGAGCTCGAGCGCTGTGGTGCAGGACGTGGTCAACAGCGCAGTAGGTAGCTGGAAATGATCCTGGAGAAACTCTCGGCACTGGCTGGTAAACGGGCCGTCTCCCGCCGCGTGCTGATTGATCATGATGCTCTGCGCGATGTAGTAGAGCTCACGACCGACAATAGCGGGCTTATTAAATGGAATAAAATCTGCCATACCACCATCTCCATTCATAATTCGAGACCTACGCCTCACCCACCATGAGAAGAAAGGATGCTTTCTCTCTCTCGACACATCAACAGGCTAGATCGTGTCTCGCAGAACCGATTAAAGAAATCGACACGAACACCGTATGCGGACTCTCCCACAGGCTTCGAAAACTTCGAAATAGACTCTGCAAAGAGGCGATCACCTAATGCAATATCACCCTGCGCATAAGCACCAAAAGCGCGATACATAGGAATCACAGCATAGCTTGAGTCATAGAAATTCATAATATCCAAACTCTTATTCAGCTCGTCGTAATCCTCTAGATACAGATATGCCTCCGCTTTTGCACCATATACAAATCGAAGATACCAAGAACTGGCATAACCATTAACAACGATTTCAGTCTTATTAATATCAATTCCTTTACGAATGATATCTTCATGCGGCTTATACTCGCCTACCAATCCGGCATCCAGCAGAGCCAAACCTTCTTGGTAACGCTTTTTGCGAACAAGCATCTGCCCCTTCAAAGCCTTCAATCGATTAGACAAACCACTAGCGCCCTTCTCAAACTCCTCGAGCATTCGCTCAGCCTGCTCCTCTCTCTGATAGAAAAGCAAAGAAGCAACGTAGTTGAATCGCACATAATCTGACTCTGGAACCTTCTCGTACGCCCAAGCCCATAGAGACTCTTCGCTCCCCCATAACGGAGCATTCAAGTGGACATTCAAAGCACCGAGTGCAACCCAAATACAGACAAGAGCACTCACGAGCCAAGGCAAAGCTCTCTGCATCGCATCTGATAATTTTTTCGAAACAATATTCAGTTGAGTTAAAGCCAGTGCCAGGAATGCAACAGGCAATGTAAGAAATCGCTCCTGACCAATATTTCCGCTAATCAGCAATGGAGCAATATTGAGAACGGGCGCGAGGGAAATCAGGCCGCACAGTAAAATCAAAGCGACCCGACCACCTCTAAGAGCCATTAGTGCCAGCGTGCCGATGAATATCAGCAAAATCGACACCCCCATGGCACGCTGGGTCGTTGTCATGAGATTCGGATCAAATGGATGGATCGGACTCAGATCAGAAAATGGCCAGATGGCCATGTGAACATAAAACCAGATTGTTTGGCCAACAAACGCGGAACGTGCAACGATGTCCCCGCCCAATGAACTATCACTGTTATATAGCCCATCAAAAATCCAGAGCCGCATTGCCAAGTAAGAACAGAAGGCGGCCGCAAGGCAGAAAAGAACGCTACGATTCTCACTCACCCAGAGAGCGTTAAATCGCGCCCACCCCCTTTTATCGGGCGTCTGTTCCAACCAGAGCCAAATAACAACCAAGACAGGGAAGGTGATTGCCATTTCCTTGGAGCAAACTGCAAGGAGAAATACCGCTGAAACAATAATATTTCGCACAACCCCATGAAAGCAAGAAAGACTCAACAGTCCCAGCAGGACGAATGCGGTAACCAATAAATCAAATCGCCCTGACACCCAGGCTGCCGATTCAAGCAACACCGGATTACAACCGTAAAGCAAGCCAGCAAGAGTTGCCCTGAGCATCCGAGCTCGCGCACCCCGTGCTCGCCCCACTCGCCACGCAAGCAAGAAAACTAAAACACAGTTGACGAGAAAAATCCCGTAATTAATACCATGTGAGACATCCGGACGAACACCGAATATCTTGAACTCCAAAATAAATGTCAGCAAAACTACAGGGCGAAAATACGTTGTCCCGGGAAGTAGTTGTGTACTTAGAGAGACCCAGATATTTTCCGGGTTGCGCAACAGCGGGCTATCCAGAAATAGTGTTGTGTCGTCCCAAACATATCCAAGCGAGTTGATTGGCCAATATAGAAGCGCTACCCCAAGCAGGGCAAGACAGGGGACACCCCACCACCAGTATTTCTGCATTTGCTGCTAACCCTTACCAGAGACGGAAAGGCCCTCCTAAGAGGGCCTTTCATTACCATTTACGTAGTTGCGTCAATAACAGCTATCAACGGCACTCGGCAGGTACGTATTTGGTATCAGAAGTAGTGGAGCACTTCCAAGTAATGGCGTTAGTCGGGACGGTGCCTGCGCTCAACGCCGAGCCACCCGAAGACGGGGTCAGTTTCAGCACCACACTGCCCGCAGCAGCCATGTAGTTGACGGTAATTTCACCGTTAGTACCGCTGACAGAAACGCTGGAAACGTTTTTGGTCTGGGAGGGAGCGGTCCACCCAGCACTCAGCGGAGAACTGCCGTTTGCAGCGTTTTCCGCTACGGTGGTCTTGGCAGCAGAAGCCAGAACCAGGCCCTCGCTCACGCGAGCACGAATGGTGTAGTCCTGATAGGCCGGCAGAGCGATGGCGGCCAGAATGCCGATGATCGCAACAACGATCATCAATTCGATCAGAGTAAAGCCTTTTTGAGCTTTCATATTTCTCTCCAGGTTTTTAGACGAGGTCGTAGGACCTGTCTTCCGGAAAGCAGCTTCCATGCCAAACACTCAAACCGCCAAAAATCGAGCGTCAGAACAGAAATCACATACAAACAAAAACGAAATTACGCAGGAAGTGACATTTTTTGGCAGAAGCCACTTCCACATTTGGCACCCAAGAGCATCTACGATATAAGGCACACAACTCCTCGTGTGGCCACTTGCAATGAACGATCAAGTCGTACTGTCCGGGCTCGCTCGCCAACTGGTGATTGCCGAGCTGCTTGATGAGAAAAGCGCCCAACAGGCACAAACGCAGGCGCAGCGCAACAAACTGTCGCTGGTCACCTACCTCGTGCAGAACAAGCTGGTCAAGAGCAAGCCGCTGACGGAGCTGGCCGCCGACCAGTTCGGCGTGGCCTTCTGCGACCTCAGTGCCATCGATAAGGACAGCATCCCCAAGGAGCTGATCAGCGAGAAGCTGGTCCGCCAGCACCGCGTCATACCGCTCTGGCGGCGGGGCAACAAGCTTTTCGTGGGACTATCGGACCCGACCAATCACCAGGCCATCACCGACGTGCAGTTCAGCACCGGCCTGACCACGGAAGCCATTCTCGTCGAGGACGATAAGCTCGGAGACGCCATCGATAAACTCTTCGAAAGCGTGACTGGTGGCCTGGATGACCTGGGCGATGTCGACCTTGATGGCCTGGACATCGAGCAAGGCGGTGGCGAACAGAAGGAGGAGGCGATCGGCGGCGATGCCGACGACGCCCCGGTGGTTCGCTTCGTCAACAAGATGCTGTTGGACGCCATCAAGGGCGGCTCTTCCGACCTGCACTTCGAGCCCTACGAAAAAATCTACCGGGTACGCTTCCGAACCGACGGCATGCTACATGAGACGGCCAAACCGCCGATCCAGTTGGCCAGCCGAATTTCCGCGCGCCTGAAGGTCATGGCCGGCCTGGACATCTCCGAACGGCGCAAGCCGCAGGACGGGCGCATCAAGATGCGCGTGTCGAAGAGCAAGTCCATCGATTTTCGCGTCAACACGCTGCCCACCTTGTGGGGCGAAAAGATCGTGATGCGGATTCTCGACTCCGCCAGCGCGCAGATGGGCATCGATGCGCTGGGTTACGAGGAAGCGCAGAAACAACTTTACCTGGACGCGCTAAAGCAGCCGCAAGGCATGATCCTTGTGACCGGCCCCACCGGCTCGGGCAAGACCGTATCCCTCTATACCGGCCTGAACATCCTCAACACACCGGACATCAACATCTCCACGGCCGAAGACCCTGTGGAAATCAACCTGGAGGGCATCAACCAGGTCAACGTCAACCCGCGCCAAGGCATGGACTTCGCCCAGGCTCTACGGGCCTTCCTGCGCCAGGACCCTGACGTGATCATGGTGGGCGAGATTCGCGACCTGGAAACCGCCGAGATTGCCATCAAGGCCGCCCAGACCGGCCATATGGTGATGTCGACCCTGCACACCAACAGTGCCGCCGAGACGCTGACTCGCCTGCTCAACATGGGAGTTGCTTCGTTCAACCTGGCAACCTCCACTAACCTCATCATTGCTCAGCGACTGGCACGCAAACTCTGCGCACACTGCAAAAAAGAGCATGATGTCCCGCAGGAAGCGCTGCTTCACGAAGGCTTCCCGGCAGAAAAAATCGGCACCTTCAAACTCTACGCCCCGGTAGGGTGTGAAAATTGCAAGAATGGTTACAAAGGGCGTTTAGGTATTTATGAAGTGGTTAAAATCACTCCGGCCCTGCAGCGCATTATCATGGAGGAGGGCAACTCCATTCAGATCGCCGAGCAAGCCCGCAAAGAAGGCTTCAACGATCTGCGCACCTCGGGCCTGCTGAAAGCCATGCAAGGCATTACCAGCCTCGAGGAAGTCAACCGCGTGACCAAGGATTAATCCATGGCGGAAAAAGCATTGAAGAACAGTGTCTTTACCTGGGAAGGCACTGATCGCAAGGGCGGCAAGGTCAAAGGGGAGCTCTCCGGGGTCAACACTGCGCTGATCAAGGCCCAGTTGCGTAAGCAGGGGATAAACCCGATCAAGGTGCGCAAGAAGGGCATCTCCCTGCTGGGCGCCGGCAAGAAGATCAAGCCCATGGACATCGCGCTCTTCACCCGGCAAATGGCGACCATGATGGGCTCTGGCGTTCCGTTGCTGCAGTCTTTCGACATCATTGGCGAAGGCTTCGATAACCCGAACATGCGCAAACTGGTAGATGAGATCAAACAGGAGGTTGCCGCAGGTAACAGCCTGGCCAACTCGCTGCGCAAGAAGCCTATGTATTTCGATGACCTGTACTGCAACCTTGTCGATGCCGGTGAACAATCCGGTGCCCTGGAAACGTTGCTGGACCGGGTCGCCACCTACAAGGAAAAAACCGAATCGCTCAAGGCCAAGATCAAGAAAGCCATGACCTACCCAATTGCGGTAGTCGTCGTGGCGGTGATCGTTTCGTCCATTCTGTTGATCAAGGTGGTTCCGCAGTTCCAAAGCGTTTTCTCCAGTTTCGGAGCAGAACTTCCAGCCTTTACGCAAATGGTAATCGCTCTTTCTGAAGTTCTTCAGGCCTGGTGGTTTGTCTTCCTGATAGGAATATTCGTCATTGCATTCGTTCTGCGAGAAGTCCACCGCCGCTCGGAAAAATTCAGGGACGGGACAGACCGCACCATCCTCAAACTGCCGATCGTCGGCGATATCCTGTACAAGTCCGCCGTAGCGCGTTACGCCCGGACGCTGTCAACAACCTTTGCTGCCGGCGTTCCACTGGTCGAGGCGCTTGACTCGGTTTCCGGCGCAACCGGCAACGTGGTGTTCCGCAACGCAGTGAACAAGATCAAGCAGGACGTCTCCTCAGGCACGCAGCTCAACTTCTCGATGCGCACGACTGGTGTGTTCCCGAGCATGGCCATCCAGATGGCATCGATCGGTGAAGAGTCGGGCTCGCTGGACGCCATGCTCGATAAAGTGGCCAGCTATTACGAGGAAGAGGTCGATAATGCCGTCGACAATCTGACCACCCTTATGGAGCCTATGATCATGGCTGTCCTGGGCGTTCTGGTCGGAGGCCTGATCATCGCCATGTACCTGCCGATCTTCCAACTGGGCGCTGTCGTCTAATCCATGCCTGTTCTCGAGTTCCTGGCCAGCACTCCGCTGGCCTTTGTTTTGTGCGCCACCCTCCTCGGTCTGCTGGTCGGCAGCTTCCTCAATGTGGTGATCCACCGTCTGCCGCGGATGATGGAGCTGGACTGGCAGCAGCAGGCGCGGGAGACCCTGGGCCTGCCGGAGGACGAGAAGCGTCCGACCTACAACCTGGTCCTTCCCAACTCCCAGTGCCCGCACTGCGCCCACGAGATCAAGCCCTGGGAGAACATCCCGGTGGTGAGCTGGCTGGTTCTGGGTGGCAAGTGTTCGTCCTGCAAGGCACCGATCAGCAAGCGTTATCCGCTGATCGAGCTGGCCTGTGGCGCACTCTCGGCCTTCATCGCCTGGCACTACGGCTTCGGCTGGCAGGCCGGGGCGATGCTGCTGCTGAGCTGGGGCCTGCTGGCGATGAGCATGATCGACGTCGACCACCAGTTGCTGCCGGACGCCCTGGTGCTGCCGCTGTTGTGGCTGGGCCTGATCGTCAATTACTTCGGTCTGCTCACCAACCTGAGCGATGCACTCTGGGGGGCGGTGTTCGGCTATCTGAGCCTGTGGTCGGTGTACTGGCTGTTCAAGCTGCTCACCGGCAAGGAAGGCATGGGCTACGGCGACTTCAAGCTGTTGGCCATGCTCGGCGCCTGGGGGGGCTGGCAGGTGCTGCCGCTGACCATCCTGCTGTCGTCGCTGGTGGGTGCTGTGCTGGGAGTGATCATGCTGCGCCTGCGCAACGCCGAAACCAGTACGCCGATCCCCTTTGGTCCCTACCTGGCCATCGCCGGCTGGATTGCGCTGCTCTGGGGTGATCAAATAACCGCGACCTATCTGCAGTTCGCCGGTTTCCGCTAGCCTTCTCCCGCGCCGAGTTTCGTCGGCGCATCTGGACGGCCACCGGGCCGGCTGAAAGGAGAAGCATGAAACCCTGGATCCTCGGTCTCACCGGCGGTATTGGCAGCGGCAAGAGCGCCGCCGCCGAGCATTTCGCCGCGCTGGGTATACACATGGTCGATGCCGACCACGCCGCGCGCTGGGTGGTCGAGCCTGGCCGCCCTGCCCTGGCGAAGATCGTCGAACGCTTTGGCGAAGCCGTGCTGTTGCCGGACGGCCAGCTCAACCGTGCCGCCCTGCGCGAGCGCATCTTCAAGGCGGAAGACGAACGTCGCTGGCTGGAGCAACTGCTGCACCCGCTGATTGGCCAGGAGATCGCCAGCAACCTGGCGCAGGCGCAATCGCCCTACGCCATCCTGGTGTCGCCGCTACTGGTGGAGTCCGGGCAGTACCGCATGACCCAGCGCGTGCTGGTCGTGGATACCCCCGAACACCTGCAACTGGAGCGCACGATGCGCCGCGATCAGGTGTCCGAAGAACAGGTCCGTGCGATTCTGAAGGCCCAGGCCTTGCGCGATGACCGACTCAAGCACGCCGACGACGTGCTGCTTAACGATGGCGACCTCAGCCACCTGCATCAGCAGGTCGAGCGTCTGCATCAGTTCTATCTAGGCCTGCGTGGAGGACAACCATGAGCCAACCCCTGAACGTGGAATGCCCCACCTGTGGCGCCCCTGTTGAATGGAACGCCAAGAACGAGTTCCGCCCCTTCTGCTCGCACCGCTGCAAGCTGATCGACCTCGGCGCCTGGGCCGCGGAAGAACACGCCATTCCCGGCGATAACCAGGAGGACGAGCTGTTCTCCGGCGATCTGGAAAAACCGCCGCGCGGGCATTGAGCCGTAAGGAAAAAGCCGCCTCGAAAGGCGGCTTTTTTGTGGGCGAACCTTTGCTCCAGGCCACAGGGTTCTTTGTAGGAGCGAGCTTGCTCGCGAACTCTCTCCCGGCAACCGATGAGCGTGGGCTGTTCGCGAGCAAGCTCGCTCCTACAGAAAAGCAAAAGCCCGCGGGTGCGGGGTTTTCAATCAGGGACGCATGAAGGCGTAATCCCGCTCGTCATCCAGGTTGTCGGCGAGGAACTGCAACTCGTGCGCCAGATCCTCCTGAGTGCGCACCTGGGCATTGGCGCGCACCACGGCGCTGAGCATGGCGCGCAAGGCCATTTGCGGGTCCTGGCCCGCCGCTTCGGCTTCGATCAGCAGTTCGTGGAGGCGTTGTTCGGCCCAGCTGTGAATGCTCATCGGCAATCTCCTTGCGAATGGGGGGCCAAGCTTCCCTGATCGTAGGAGGTTCCCGAACTGACCTGGATCAAATCACGCGGACGATGCGGGCGGTCGATGGTCGCGCATCAGCGCGACTCATCATCATCCTTCCACGGAGCCTGCAGGTAGCGTGTGCGGTTGAAGGTTTCCAGCCAGTCCGGATAGAAGACCACCAGCCCGGTGACGATGGTGCCGTTGATGAAGGCCTCGGGGAACATGATCAGCCACAGGTAGCCGATGAAATCCTCGATCCACGCCGGCATCGGGAACAACCCGTCCATCCACAGCAGGCCGAGCCCCAGCAACAGACTGCAGACCGCCGCCAGTGCCGCCGGGAAAAAACCCGAGCAGAAGATGTAGACGAACAGGTTCCGCGGCTGCCGGCGCTCGACGAGGATCGCCGCCACTTCAGTGATCAGCACCGGAATCAGGATCAGCAGGATGCCGTTGACACCGATGGCGGCCCAATCCTGTCGGTCGATCAGGCACAGGCCGATCTGCGCGACCAGCCCGACGATGATTGCCAGCGGCCAATCCAGCAACAGGGTCACGGCGGTCATGCCAATGAAATGGAAAGACACCCCGGAAGCAAAGTCCCGCCGCACCAGCCAGAGCAGGAATAGTCCGAGCATGGTGCCGAACACCAGGTGCTGGCGGCGAAAATCGCTGACCAGTTCCAGCCACGGCGCGCGCCAGATGGCCCAGGCGACGACGGGCAAGTAGATCGCCCAGCCGAGCTCGAGGGTTTCTTCGGACAGCAGCTGTGCGGCGATCACGGCGTGCCCCGCTCCAGCGCCTGGCGCAGTGCATCTGCCGAGCCGAAGCTGTGGCTGGCGACGACCTTGCCCTGTTCCAGCTGCAACCAGGTCACCGCATCTGCCGTGGCCGGGAAGCGACTGGCCACGCGCGGCTCGCGGTCGAGCAGCACGCGATAGGAGTAGTCACGCATGGCGGGGATGGCGAACATGCTCGAGATCGGTGCCGGCATGCGACTGATGTCAGCGACGAAAGCGGCGCCACGCGACTCCAGGTAACCCTGCGGACGATCCGCCAGAGCCGCTTTTACCAGCTTCGAACCGGCCATGTCGTGGGCGACCAGCAATACCTTCAGATCGGCGTTCGCCGTGTAGGGTTTGTCGAACTGGTCCAACAGCGTCCAGCCGATGGCTGGCGACTCCTGCGCCGTCGCCAGGCTCGCCAGCACCATCAACAGCAACCCGCTCAACAGTCGTTTCACGCTTCCCCCTCAGCCCTTGCATCAACGATTGGCAACAGTCTACACGCGCCTCTGCCACCCGCCCGCGCTTCGCAGCAACTATGCTTGAGGCATGAACGAGTCCGACTATCTGCGCCTGCTGACGCGCCAGGCGGAACAAGCCAACGACTTCCTCTCCAATGCCCGCAAGTGGGAACGGGAGTGCTGGGCCTGCCAGCGACTGCTGCAGGCATTGAAGGTGCCGTATCGCCAGGAAGATTTCGTTGCGCCAACCCAGCAGCCACCGGACGTGCTGTTTCGTGATGCAACCTTCGAGGTGTTCTTCGTTCTCGACCAGGGCCGCCGGCTCAACGAGGAGTGGAAGGAAGAACTGTTGCGCCGACGCATGGCCCAGAGCATCAACCAATTGATCCGCCGTGAGCAGCGGCCGCGGCGGATTCCCTGCGCGGAGCTGCAGGCGCGGCTGGCACCGACGCTGCGCAAGAAAGCACACAACTACACCGAGCGCGGCATCGACCCGCGCGAACTGGACCTGCTCGCCTTCGTCAGCCTCAAGCGCGAGACGCCGGACTTCAACACACCCTTTCCGCCGCCTACCGAGTACCTGCGCCAGGGTTGGCGCTCACTGTCGGTGGTCGGCCCGACCTTCGCCCGTGTGCTGTTCGCCCACAGTGACGCCCCGGATTTCCTGCGCGGTAGCCTGGGCCGAAGCATCCTTTTCGACATGGGCGTCGGCCTGTAAATAGGCGCTCATGCAATGCTGCATTGATCGGCGGCGCATTGAGAGGCCGCGCAAGCCCTACTAGAATGCTCGACATTATAAACGGAGGCCGCCCATGCCCAGTCGCCTGAGCCCCGAAGACCAGCAGAAGGTCGATCAGTACCTCAGCTCCCCCGTACACCAGGTCCAGCGTGCGCCATTCAAGCCCTGGCTGATGATGGGGGCCTTGCTTGCTGTGGTCATCGCCCTGGGTTTGCTGAGCCGCCTCCTGGCCTACCTTGCGTGAGCGCCGTGCCGCCACGGGCCGATACAGGATTCCTTAAGCTATGAGAATGCACCATGTCCCATCGTATCGTGATCGTCGGCGGCGGCGCCGGCGGGCTGGAGCTCGCGACCCGTCTCGGCCGCACCCTGGGTAAAAAGGGCAAGGCGCGCATTACGCTCGTCGACGCCAACCTCACCCACATCTGGAAACCCCTGCTGCACGAAGTCGCCGCTGGCTCGCTCAACTCCTCGGAGGATGAGCTGAACTATGTCGCCCAGGCGAAATGGAACCACTTCGAATTCCAGCTCGGCCGCCTCGATGGCCTGGATCGCGCGAGCAAGCGCATTCAGCTCGCCGCCACGCTCGATGAGCAGGGCGAGGAGCTGGTGCCGGCGCGCAGCCTGGAATACGACACGCTGGTCGTGTCCATCGGCAGCACCACCAACGACTTCGGCACCACAGGCGCCGCGGACCACTGCATCTTCCTGGATACCCGCGAGCAGGCCGAGCGCTTCCACAAGCAGTTGCTCACCCATTACCTGCGCGCCCACGCCGGGCAGGACAAGGACGACCAGATCAGCGTTGCCATCGTCGGTGCCGGCGCCACCGGTGTCGAGCTGTCCGCCGAGCTGCACCACGCGGCGCAGGAACTGGCGGCCTACGGGCTGACCGGCATCCAGCCGCAGAACATGCGCATCACTCTGATCGAAGCCGGCCCACGTGTGCTGCCGGCGCTGCCCGAACGCATCAGCCAGCCGGTGCACCAGACGCTGGAGATGCTCGGCGTACGCGTAGCCACTGGTTCGGCGGTACAGGAAGTGACGGCCGACGGCTTGCGCACGGCAGCAGGCGAGTTCATTCCGGCGAGCCTGAAGGTCTGGGCAGCAGGCATCCGCGCACCAAGCCTGCTCAAGGACATCGACGGCCTGGAGACCAATCGCATCAACCAGTTGGTGGTGCGCCCTACCCTGCAAACCACCCGCGACGACAACATCTTCGCCTTCGGTGACTGCGCCGCCTGCCCGCTGGGCGATGGCAGCGAGCGCACCGTGCCGCCGCGCGCCCAGGCCGCTCACCAGCAGGCTTCGCTGTTGGCCAAGGCACTGGTCGCGAAGCTCGATGGCAAGCCGCTGCCGGAGTACCGCTACACCGACTACGGCTCGCTGATCTCGCTGTCGCGCTTCAGCGCGGTGGGCAACCTGATGGGTAACCTGATGGGCAGCGTGAAGCTGGAAGGCTGGCTGGCGCGGATGTTCTATGTATCGCTCTACCGCATGCACCAGATGGCGCTGTACGGGCCGTTCCGCACGGCGTTGCTGATGATTGCCGATCGGATCGGGCGCAGTACGGAGCCGCGCTTGAAGCTGCATTGATCCAGCGGGATAGAGAGAGGCGGCCACCGCATGGTGGCCGCCTTTTTTCATTGGGCCGTTTACACCAGCATCGCGGACGGGGCCCGCTCCTGCGAGATACCTCTGCGCTTGGGCCGTCCCTCACCCTAGCCCTATCCCAAGGGGAAAGGGGAACGTTCGGTGCAGGATGAATCCTGGGTGTCAGCCGGTACGGACTGCTCTCTCTCCCCCGGGAGAGGGCTGGGGAGAGGGGAAAGCATCGGCACGGGCTTCCCGAGAAAGTCAGTTGCTGCTACGAGGGAGCCACCCCATTGTAGGAGCGAGCTTGCTCGCGAACGCTCTTCCGGCAGCTCCAACGCTGGGGCGGTTCGCGAGCAAGCTCGCTCCTACAAAAAACCGTCGCTGAGAAATCCCAGGCACAAAAAAGCCGCCCCGAGGGGCGGCTTTTTCGTTGCAGCAGAGCAGCCTTACAGCGCCGCCAGCATCGACTGGGCCGGGATGGCCTGGAAGTCGATGGACATCATCAGGCTCAGCACGCTGATCGCGATGATGGAGAAGGCAAACAACTGGCGGGCCCAGCGGCGATCGTCTTCGGCACTGAAGCCTTTCACCGCGATGAACAGCCACCAGGCGCTGACGGCCAGCGCCACCACCAGGTAACCGTAGCCGGCGAAGCCGGTCACGGTCAGCAGCAGGGTCGCCAGGCCGAAGGCCACGACGTAGTAGAGGATCTGCTTCTTGGTCGCTTCGATGCCCCGCTCCACCGGCAGCACGGGAATCCCGGCGGCGCGGTAGTCGTTGAGGCGGAAGATCGCGATGGCGTAGCTGTGCGGCATCTGCCAGAGGCAGAAGATCAGCAGCAGCACCGCCGCGCCCATGTCGAAGTGACCGCTGGCGGCGCAGTAGCCCACCACCGGCGGCATGGCTCCGGAGAGACTGCCGACCAGCGTGCCGTAGACCGAACTGCGCTTGAGCCAGAGGCTGTAGAGCACGACGTAGACGAAGAAGCCGAACGCAGCGAGCAGGGTCGCCTGCACGTTGGTCTTCCACGCCAGCAGGCCGAAGCCCGCCGCGCCGAGGACCACACCGTGGGCCAGGGCGGCCTTCAGCGAGATCTGCCCGGTCACGGTGACACGGCTGCGGGTACGCTCCATGAAGCGATCGATGTCGCGGTCGATGCAGTTGTTGAACACACAACCGCTGGCAACGACCAGGGACAGGCCGATCACGGTGGCCAGCAGCAGCATCGGGTCAACGCTGCCGCGAGCGGCGAGGAAGTATCCCCCCGCCACCGCGATCAGGTTTCCGAAGATGATGCCCGGCTTGGCGACCAGGAGATAACGCTTGAGTTTCACGGCATCGGCCCTCAGGGCATCGGCATCATCAGGGTGTCTGCGGTGTAGATGATCCACAGCGACAGACCGACCACCAGCAGGATGATGATGGCGGTGAAGATGAATGCCATGACGTTCCAGCGGCCTTCGGAGCTGAAGTTCATGTGCAGGAAGCAGATCAGGTGCACGACGACCTGAACCAGACCCAGGATCACCATGGTCAGCAGGGTGGCGTGACGCGAGAAGCCACCGTCGATGACCATGTAGAACGGGATCGCGGTGAGGATCACCGAGAGCACGAAGCCGATGGCGTACGAGCCCAGGCTGCCGTGGCCGGCACCGTGGGAATCGTGGCCGTGGGCGCCGTGGGAGTCGTGATGATGTGCAGCAGCGGACATTACAGAGCCCCCATCAGGTAGACGACGGTGAAGACGCAGATCCAGACGATGTCCAGGAAGTGCCAGAACAGGCTCAGGCACATCATGCGGGTGTTGTTCTGCGCGGTCAGGCCACGGGTGCCGATCTGCGCCATCAGCACCAGCATCCACAGCAGGCCAGCCGATACGTGCAGGCCATGCATGCCGACCAGGGTGAAGAAGGACGACAGGAAGGCGCTGCGGCTCGGGCCGAAGCCTTCGACGATCAGGTGATGGAACTCGTTGAGTTCCATGCCGATGAACGCGGCGCCGCAGAGGAAGGTCACGCCCAGCCAGGCGATGGCCTTGCCCTTGGCACCCTTGTGCGCGGCCAGCATGGCCAGGCCGTAGGTGCAGGAGGAGATCAGCAGGATCGCGGTTTCGACGGCCACGTAGGGCAGTTCGAAGATGTCCTTGCCGCTCGGGCCGCCAGCCGTGTGGTTGACCAGCACGGCGTAGGTGGCGAAGACGCTCGCGAACAGGATGCAGTCGGTCATCAGGTACAGCCAGAAGCCGAAGACCGTCATGCCGCCGCTGTCGTGGGCGTGGTCGTGGTCGTGCGCCGCTTCGTGCGTATCGACCAGGTGTTGATTCAGTACTGCCGTCGACATGGTTTTATACCTGCTGCGCGGTGGCGAGTTTCTGGAAGTTGGCGTTCTCGATGCGCTCGATCTCATCCGGCTGGACGTAGTAGTCCACGTCGGTGATGTAGCTGCGCACGATGACCGAAGCGATCATGCCGACGAAGCCAACACCCACCAGCCACCAGATGTGCCAGATGGCGGCGAAGCCGAAGAGGAAGGCGAACACGGCGATGGAGAAGCCAGCGGCAGTGTTCTTCGGCATGTGGATCGGTGCATAGGCCGGCAGCTTGCGGTACGCGGTACCGGTCTGCTTCATCTCGTGGAACGCGTCGATGTCGTTGACCTTCGGCAGTTCGGCGAAGTTGTAGTACGGCGGCGGCGAGGAAGTGGACCACTCCAGGGTACGGCCACCCCACGGGTCGCCAGTCTCGTCGGCCAGGGCCTTGCGGTTCTTGATCGACACCAGCAGCTGGATCAGCTGGCAGGCGATACCGAAGAAGATCAGCACGGCGCCGCAGAAAGCCACCACCATGTACGGCTGCCACATCGGGTTTTCATAGTGGTTCAGGCGACGGGTCATGCCCATGAAGCCGAGGACGTACAGCGGCATGAAGGCCATGTAGAAGCCGACCAGCCAGCACCAGAAGGAACGCTTGCCCCACTTCTCGTCCAGCTTGAAGCCGAAGGCTTTCGGGAACCAGAAGACGAAGCCGGCCAGGTAGCCGAACACCGCACCACCGATGATGGTGTTATGGAAGTGGGCGATCAGGAACAGGCTGTTGTGCAGCAGGTAGTCAGCACCCGGAATGGCCAGCAGAACGCCGGTCATGCCACCGATGGTGAAGGTGATGATGAAGCCCAGGGTCCACAGGATCGGGGTATCGAAGCGCAGGCGGCCACGGTAGATGGTGAACAGCCAGTTGAACAGTTTCACCCCGGTCGGAATGGAGATCAGCATGGTCGCAACGCCGAAGAAGCCGTTGACGTCGCCGCCCGAACCCATGGTGAAGAAGTGGTGCAGCCACACGGTGAAGCCGAGGAAAGTGATCGCGGCGCTCGCCCACACCATCGAGGTGTAGCCGAACATGCGCTTGCCGGCGAAGGTCGCGGTGACTTCGGAGAAGATACCGAAAGCCGGCAGGATCAGGATGTACACCTCAGGATGGCCCCAGGCCCAGAAGAGGTTGATGTACATCATGGCGTTGCCGCCCAGCTCGTTGGTGAAGAAGTGCATGTCGAAGTAGCGGTCCAGCGACAGCAGGCCCAGGGCCGCGGTCAGGATCGGGAACGACGCAACGATCAGGATGTTGGCGAAGGTGCAGGTCCAGGTGAAGATCGGCATCTGCATCAGCTTCATGCCGGGGGTGCGCATCTTGAACACGGTCACCAGGAAGTTGATACCCGTGAGCAAGGTACCCATACCCGATATCTGTAGAGCCCAGATGTAGTAGTCCACACCCACGCCCGGGCTGTAGGCCAGCTCGGACAGCGGCGGGTAGGCGACCCAGCCGGTACGGGCGAATTCGCCCAGGCCCAGGGATACGTTCACCAGCATGGCGCTGACGACCAGCAGCCAGAAGCTCAGCGAGTTCAGGAACGGGAACGCCACGTCGCGTGCGCCGATCTGCAGCGGCACGGCCAGGTTCATCAGACCGGTCATGAAGGGCATGGCCATGAAGATGATCATGATCACGCCGTGAGCGGTGAAGATCTGGTCGTAGTGTTCCGGCGGCAGGTAGCCGTGGTTGGCGCCTTCAGCCAGCGCGAGCTGGCCGCGCATCATGATGGCGTCGGCGAAGCCGCGCAGCAGCATGACCAGGGCGACGATGATGTACATCACGCCGATTTTCTTGTGGTCGATGGACGTCAGCCACTCGGTCCACAGGTAGGTCCACTTGCGGTAGTAGGTGATCGCGCCGAACACACCGAGGCCCAACAGGGCGACGACTGCCAGCGTGATGACGATGATCGGCTCGTGATACGGCACGGCCGACAGTGTCAGTTTCCCGAACATCTGCGGTTACTCCTGGCTCGGATTCATTTGCATGCCCTGCATGCCTTGCATGTTGCTCATGTCGTGGCCCGCCATGGCGGCCTCTTCATGCGCTTCGCCGTGCTCGCCCTTCTCGGCCTGTTCTTTGGCTTCGTGGGCCTTGGCCATCGCGTGGCCAGCGTGTTCCCACTTGTTCAGCACATGGGAGAACAGCTCGGGGCTGACGGTTGCGAAGTAGGTCGCAGGGACGTTCTCGGTCGGCTTCACCAGCTCCGGGTACTGATCCAGGTTCAGGGTCTGCTGCGAGGCCTTGACCTTCGCGACCCAATCCTGGAAGCCCTGCTCGGAGGTGGAGATGGCCTTGAACTTCATGCCCGAGAAGCCGCCGCCGCTGTAGTTCGCGGAGATACCGTCGAACACGCCTTCTTCGTTGGCGATCAGGTGCAGCTTGGTCATCATTCCGGCCATGGAGTAGATCTGGCTACCCAGCTGCGGGATGAAGAACGAGTTCATCACCGAATCCGAGGTGATCTGGAAGTTCACCGGAGTGTCTTTCGGGAAGGCGATTTCGTTGACGGTGGCGATACCCTGTTCCGGGTAGATGAACAGCCACTTCCAGTCCAGCGAGATGGCCTGGATGGTCACCGGCTTGACCTCGGAGTCCAGCGGACGGTACGGGTCCAGCTTGTGGGTGCTCTCCCAGGTGATCCAGCCGAGCACGGCGATGATCAGGCAGGGAACCAGCCATACCACCAGCTCGATCTTGGTCGAGTGAGACCAGTCCGGCATGTAGGTGGCCTTGGTGTTCGAAGCCCGGTATTTCCAGGCGAACCCGAGGGTCATCAGGATGACCGGCACCACCACGATCAGCATCAGCAGGGTTGCCGTGATGATCAGGGACTTCTCGTCAGCGCCGACCTGCCCTTTCGGGTCGAACAGCGCCATGTTGCAACCACCGAGCATCAGCATCGGCAGCCACGCAAGTCTCTTCAAAATTCCTGTGTACTGCTCTTTTTTCATCTTGCGGCCTTAGTGGATGAAAATCGCTTCACCGCCCATGAGCCTTCGCCACGCATGCTCGACGACTCGTTACCCGCGACTTTTCCAAGCCGCCTGCCAGGGCTGTCATGGATTCACGAACGCGGCCGCAAGGATTCCAGGCAAAGGGAGGTCGCCCGGTCTTCGCGATGCGAAACCGATTTCGTCAGCTGATTCGTTCCGTGTTATTCAGCGTGTGGTGTCTGGACTGGCGGCCCGTTAGAGCGCGCACGTCGCACACCGGATGCACGAGCGGATTGCCCGACTCGTCTTATGACAGGAGCCCACCG
This sequence comes from Pseudomonas sp. GD03903, assembly GCF_029840045.1. NCBI lineage: Bacteria > Pseudomonadati > Pseudomonadota > Gammaproteobacteria > Pseudomonadales > Pseudomonadaceae > Pseudomonas > Pseudomonas sp. GD03903. The sequence continues at coordinate 224,520 of NZ_JAOCBT010000010.1, forward strand.
ATGGCAGCCCCCTGTTGTTATGCCGCTGCACCGAAGGGTGAACACTGGCAATGATCTGCGTCAGTGCGACTCAGCGATTTGGGGGTAGGAAATGGACGGCGGGTATTACAAAGCATTTCAGAAACGCCTTTCAAGGCCCATTCCACTCATTTTTAACAAGATATTTTCTCAGACAGAGAAACAGTCCCGGGCAGAATCGCTCAGAAAACAACCAATTCACAGGAGTTGTGCAGGGTTATTCCCTCCCTGCCAGGGGCTTGCGCGGGCATGCCATGGAAGTGTGTCAAATCCATGAAGAACGGGGCTTGCAGCAGACTTTCAACGGCTGCGCATGAGGGCCAGGAACCGTCGGCAAAGACCTTGCCATGATGACGATCAAGAACCTTTGCGAAAGTCGAGAAATCCCCCTGCGCACCCTGCGACACATCGACGCACAGCGACTTTAGCAAGGGGCAAAGTCATTCAAATTGTGACGATCGTACTTGCAACGATCAGGGGAAATGCCCCGGCATGAGCACCTCGAGGAAGGACGAGGCAGGCCTCCATGACCACCGAAGCGGACATGCCGGGAGAGCAGAGATATCTCAAGGGGGAACGATCGTCGGCCGACCGTGAAATCAGTGGCTGGCCGGAGCCAGCCAGGCCATCAGGCCGCTGGTCGCCGCACGGATACGCAGGTCGGAAGCCTTGGCGCTGTAGTAGGTGTCGGACGCCGCGATCTGGTGCGTGTAGTACTCGTTCTCGGCAATCAGCACATCGAGGAGCGTACGCTTGCCCAGGTGGTACCACTGGTCATAGAACATCTTCCGAACACGGTCGGATTCGCCCAGCAACTCCTTGTAGTCGCCTACGCGCTCCATCGACAGGTCCCGCTGCTCGGCCAGGTTGCGGATCAGGTACTCCGACTCGCGACGGGTTGCTTCCATCTTCTGCTCGGCCGCACTGGCTCGCGAATAGGCTGCACGCTGTGCCGCCGAAGCCGAACCACCCGAGAAGGCATTCCACTCCACGGCCAGGCCGGTCGACCAGGGCACGTCGTTGTTCAGCATATTGCCGCCTGCGCTGCGTCCTACCACCCAGTTCAGCTTCGGCATGCGCGAGGACTTCACCGCGTCGGCATTGGCCAGTGCCGCATCCTTCTCCCAGCGAGCCTGGCGAATGGAAGGCGTATCCGACAATTGTGCCAGCGCCTCTTCCAACGGCATGGGTGCCCAGTCCCATTTCGCGTTCGCCGGGACCGTTACATCTTCGCCAACCAGTTTGGCCAGGGTCGTTCTCACTTCCTGCAGCTTGGATTGCACGGTGTCGCGTGCGGTCTCCGCCTGCAGCAGGCGTGAGCGCGCCTGAGTGACCTCGCTTCTGCGCCCCGGGTCAACCTCGGCAATTTGCGAGAGCATGTCTACCAGCTCGCGCATGCGTGCTACATAGCGATCGCTGATCTCCAGCGATTGCTGCTGGTGGGCCAGTTCAACCACGGAGGTAGCCGTGTTATAGGCAACCGTCACCTCCGACTGCGCCATCGCCTCTTCCTGCGCATTCGCCGTCTTCTCACGGCTGTCGATGCTATGGCCGATCGCGCCGAAGTCGTAGATCGGCGTGGTCATCTGCACGGTAGTGCTACCGCTATTGTCGTAATCGTCGGACTTCTTGCTCTGCCAGGACTTCGACGCGGCACTGACCTGGACCTGCGGCCAACGAGCGCCCTTGGCCTGGTCCACATCGCCCTTGGCGGCCTGCCAGTTGGCGTCGGCCTGCTTCATTTCCGGGCTGATCTGCAGCGCGGTCCCCACCATCTGGCGGATGTAGGCCAGCGAGGCTTCTGCGTCACCCAGGCTGGAAGCAGCCACACCGCTACCAGCACCAAACGAAGTACCGGCGCCCATACCGGCCGGCAAACTCAAGTCCAGCCTGGGTGCCGCAGCCTGTTTCACTGCTGGCGTGGTCACCACTGGAGCAGCCGCCACGGGGGCAAGCTCCACTTTCGGAGCCCTGGCTACCGCTGCGGCGGGAACGGCCGGGGCAGCGGTCACCGTCACGCCACTGGCATTGGGATCGGTGCCGGCCACCTGATTGGCAGCGCCCTTGGGTTTGGAGTAGAAGCTCAGCGCTCCTTCCAGGTTGTCTGAAGACGCGGCGCTGGCCAGGCCGGACAGCGAGGTCATCGCGATGACCAGGGCCGAGCGACAGAACCTCCAGGGTTTGCTTTGACGCGTAGGAAATTTGCGGGTTTTCATTTCATCATCTCTCGCGGAACGCCTCACGCGCCTTGAGCGCGGGCTTGAGTAAGTAGTCCAGGATGGTTTTTTCGCCGGTGCGGATGTCTGCCACCGCAGTCATGCCCGGGATAATCGGGAAGTGCTTGTCACCCTTGACCAGTTCGGCCGCATCGGTACGAATCAGCACGCGGTAATACGAATCCGGCTTGCCCTGGCGGGTCTTCTCGTCATCCTTGATGGTGTCGGGGCTGATCAGCTCGACCTTGCCGCGCAGGCCGCCGTAAATGGCGTAGTCGTAGGCGGAAATCTTCACCGTGGCGGGAAGCCCTGGGCGCAGGAAGGCCACATCCGATGGCAGGACCTTCGCCTCGACCAGCAGGCGATCCTCCAGCGGGACGATTTCCATGATGTCCTGGCCCTGCTGAATCACACCGCCGATGGTGGTCACGCGGACGTTCTTGACGATGCCCTTCATGGGCGAAGTGAGCGTTGTGCGCTTCATGATGTCTTCGCGCCCGGCGAGGTTTTCCACCGACTGCGCAAGCTCGCTTTCGGCGCGCGTCAGGTCGGCGTTGGCGTCGGAGCGGTACTTGTTGCGACGTTCGCTCATCTGGATGCGCAATTCGTTCGCCGCGCGGCGCATGCGCAGGATTTCGACGTCCGAAATCAGGCCCTTTCTGGCCAGTTGCTCCGAGACCTTGAGCTCGCCCTCAGCCAGCGACAGGCTCCTCTGCAGGCCAGAAATCCCCTCGTCGAGCATCTGGCGGCGGGCGTTGTACGCCTCCGTCTCGGAGTCCACGATCGACGGCACAGCCCGCACATCCGGCGGGAATGCCAGCTTCTGCCCATACGCCTCGGCCCGCAGGCGAGCCAGCATGCCCTTGAGGCCCAGCACCTTGGATTCAGTCTCGCGGAAGCTTGCGCCGGCACGGGTCGGGTCGATCTTCAGCAACACCTGGCCGGCTTCCACCACATCGCCCTCGCGCACATTCATCTGCTCGAGGATGCCGCCCTCCAGGCTCTGGATGACCTGCTCGCGGCTCGACGGAATCACCTTGCCTTCACCGCGAGTCACTTCTTCTACGCGAGCGAAATAAGCCCAGATCAGCGCGCCGCTGAAGATCGCCGCAATCAGTACCAGCAGCACCGAACTGGCCGTGGTCTTCTGCGAAATCAGCGCCTCTTGCAGGTCCGACACATAGGCAATGTCGTTTTCACGCAGGCGGGCGACTTCGTCGGCGTAGGTCACCACTTTCTTTGCCGGCACTTTCGCGGGCACCTGCTCGGGCGCCTGCTCAGGCTGCGCGACGGCCGGCAGGCCGGCGTCCTGCTTGGGGGAATCAGTCATGATGGAATCACCACGGGTTGGCCGCGGCCTGGGTCGTCGCGGTCGAGGATTGGTTGGACTGCAGGGAGCGCAGCACGTCGGCCTTCGGCCCGTCGGCAACGATCTGGCCGTTGTCCAGAACGATCAGGCGATCAACCTGTTCCAGCACCGAGAAGCGGTGGGTCACCACCACCAGGGTGCGTCCCTGGGTGGCGTGTTGCAGGCGCTCGAGGAATAGCCGCTCGGTCTGCACATCCATGCCGCTGGTAGGTTCGTCCAGCAGCAGTACCTGCGGGTGCAGCAACAGCGAACGGGCCAGGGCCACCAGTTGCCGCTGCCCACCGGACAGCGCCTGGCCCATCTCGCCCACCGGGCGGCCAAAGCCCAACGGGTGGCTCGCAGCGACGGCCGCAAGCCCGGTCAACTCCACCACGTGAATGAGTTCTTCGGTGGTTGCCGACGGGTTGCCGATCAGCAGGTTCTCCCGCAGCGAGCCATAGAACAGCCGTGCGTCCTGGCCGACAAAGCCCACAGACGCACTCCAGTCCGCCGGGTCGATCTGCTCGGCATCGATGTTGTTGATCATCACCTGGCCTTCCACCGGCTGGTACAGGCGGGCCAGCACACGCAACAACGTCGACTTGCCGCTGCCGATGCTGCCGATGATCGCCACCCGCTCACCGTGCTTGATGTTCAGGTTGACGTTGTTCAACACCAGCGGCTTGGGCTGCATGGGGGGTGCCGGGTAGGAGAACTTCACCCGGCGCAGCGACAGCGTGCCGTCCTTGGGTGCCGGCAGATAACGACGGCCGCTCTCGCGCACCGTAGGGATTTCCATCAACTGGTTCAGCGAGCGCAGCGCTGTCTTCGCCTGCTGGTAGCGCACTGCCAGGCCAACGGCCTGAGCCAGGGGAGCGATGGCCCGGCTGGTCAGCATCACGGTGCCGATCAGCGCCCCCTGGGTCATCTCGCCATCACCGATGCGGTACACGCCCCACAGCACCAACACCACGGTGGTCAGCTGGGAGATCAGCGACACCGAGTTGCCAGCGATATTCGACAGTTTCTTGGTCTTCAGCGACGAGGCCGCCAACTGCGCGCTGAAATCTTCCCAGCGACGCAACATGCTGCCTTCGGCGTGAGTCGCCTTCAGGGTCTCGACGCCCTCGATCGACTCGATCAACAGGCCGTGCTTCTGCGAAGCCTCGCGCAGGTTCTCTTTCATCAGGCGCGACAGCGGAATCTGGATCAGCGTACAGACGGTCAGCAGCAGGAACATCGACCCCAGGGGGACCGCACCCAGGGGCCCGCCGATGAGGAACAGCACGAAGATGAACAGCAGACAGAATGGCAGGTCCGCCAAGGTCGCCAGCGAAGCCGAGGTGATGAAATCACGTACCGATTCGAACTCGCGGAACTGGTTGGCGAAGGAGCCCGCCGATTGCGGCTTGTGCTCCAGGCGAACCTCCAGCAATTGGCGGAACAGCCTGTCGCCCAGGACCAGGTCGGCCTTCTTCCCGGCGGTATCCAGCAGGTAGGCGCGGGTCTGTCGCGAGGCGAACTCGAAGCCGATCGCCATCACCACACCAATCGCCATCGACCACAAGGTGGCATAGGCCTGGTTCGGCACCACGCGGTCGTACACGTTCATGATGAAGAAGGTGCTGCACAAGGCCAGGACGTTGATCAGAAACGTCGCCAGCGCCGCGCTGTAGTAATAGCGGCGGTACCCCCACAAGGTGGAGAACAGCCAGTGTCCCTTGCTTTCCCCCTGAGGAATTTCAGTGCGCGAATCAGGTGCAGCCTGCGGCCGTACCAACAGGGCATAGCCCAGGTAGTTTTCGTTCAGCTCCTGCATGCTCAGCGTCAGCTTGGCGCCGTTGGCCTCAGGCATGAGGAACTCGAACTGCTCCCCCTCACGGGCAACCAGGATGCGCGCCTCACCGTTCTTGAACAGCAGCATGAGCGGGAACAGATAAGACGACAGTTCCGCCGGGCGACGCTTCACCCAGCCGGCGCCAATGCCCGCCTGCTCCAGCATGCGCACCACCAGGCTCGGCTTCAGGCGCGTGTCGCGCGGCAAGCCGGCGTACAGCGACTCCAGAGTCGTTGGCTTGTCATAGTGGGCGCAAAACCATCGCACCCCAGCTAGCAGGCTGTCGTTCTCGGAAGAGACGCCCAGGTCGACTTGAGTCGACATGGGCGTTGATGAGGGATTCATTGTGCACACCTACTTCGGACAGAGGGAGAAGCTGTGCGCATGGTAGAAATGCGCCGATTGCGGCGGCATCAGAAAAGCCTGATTGGGTTGACGTACCTTTCCTTCGCCAACTTGGCCGAATTGCAAGACACAGGGAAAAAGCAAGGGAAGAAGGCAAAAGCAGGAAGGCAGAAATCCAAAGGCCCTTCGGGATCACGCCGCCTTGACTCACCCTGGAGCACAGGAAACAAGCGATGGCGAGTACGAGATCAGCCGCGCGTAGCCCCGTCAGCAGATCCACGCACCGCCTCGGCCTGGCTTCCACCCGGCGCGGCGGCCGGCGGTTGACATGAGCCTGTCAGCGCGGGCCGTGCAGGCTCAATGCAACGTTCTTTCATGGAGCCCCGTGCCGCGGGGCTTGGGGCGGTGTAGCCACCGAGCATTCGGGGGCTTTGCAGATGGTCGCAGGAACAAAGTCGATACCCGCCCGGCGAGGGAGCGGCTAGCGGGCGAATCCGGGCCCCCGCCACTGCAGCAGGGCTCGATCAGAAAAAGTGCGAGGTACAGGAGGAGTTGGAGCCGACCCGAAGAGCCGGCCCCGCCTCATCGGCATCAGACCAGGTGGACCTGCACGCCCTGCTGGATGAGCAGCTCGGCCTCGGTGCTGGAGTTCTGGTAGACGTGGTAGGAAATCTCCCCTACCGCCACCGTGCCCTTGTCGGACCAGGTGCTGTCGGTGCCATTGCTCGAGTGGTGGTCGAGGTTGACCACGTCGGAGCTGTCGCCCTTGACCAGCATTTGCACACCGTGGCTGTCGCCAGTGTGGAACAGGTCGGCCTGGCCGTTATCCAGGACGTCCTGCAGCGACAGTTTCAGGCTGTTGTGTGCCTGGCCGTCGCCGGTCAGGTCGATCACTTCCATGCCCGTCACCTTGCCGTGGGCGGCGG